>JALNZQ010000195.1 GCA_023229165.1 Methanothrix sp. | reverse complement strand
GCAATCCATCCTCGGCCGTCTCGCAAAAGGGAGTGAATCTGGTCTATCTCTGCGTTAAAGCCGTCTTTGATCACGCCTCCGTCTCGCAGGTGTGTGGGCGGATCTTCAACTATCGATCTTTCCAGGAGTGTGGCGATATCTTCACAGGGGGAAAGCCGGCCTTGAAGCTCGACCAGGTAGGGTGTGGCGGCATTTTCCAGGATATCTTGCATTCTAGGCAGCCTCGCCAGCGTGCTTTTCAGTACCACCAGCTCTTTGGGACTGGCAGAGCGGCAGGAGACCCGGCTCATCAGCCTCTCCAGGTCACACATGCCCTTCAGCACCTCGGTCAGGCTTTCCCGCAGCACGGAGTTATTGTTCAGCTCTTCTACGGCCAGATGCCTTCTGGTAATCGCTTCCACCGAAAGCAGTGGCATCTGGATCCAGCGGGCCAGGGTACGCGCGCCCATGGGCGTCTTTGTCCGGGCCAGGAACTCCAGCAGCGTTCCTCGCCTTGAGCGGTCCCGGATGTTCCTCAGGATCTCTAAATTTCGCAGGGTGACTTCATCCAAAACCATGAACTCGGCTGCGCTGTAGATACGAATGTCATGCAGGTGTCCCAGTGCGTCGAAGTGAGCGGCGTGCAGATAGGTGAGAATGGCTCCGCAGGCGCGCGCTGAAAGGGGCTTGTCGGCGAGCAGGAGCCGCTCTCCCCAGTCGGGGCCAAAGCGATTCACCAGGGCCGCGGATGTGCTCTCCTCTGAGAAGGCAGCCTCATCCAGGATCTGCAGGCTGCTTCCCTCCCAATTAAGGGGAAAAGGCGCAATGCACTCAGCCGGTCGAAACTTAGCCAGCTCGGCAGTCAGCCGCTCTGTGGCAATCTCCGTGGTCAGGAACTCACCCGTGGAGACGTCCACAAAAGCCAGGCCCATCCTGTCCCCATCTGCTGCCACTGAGGCGAGAAAATTGTTGCTGGCTTCGTCCAGCATGGCCTGCTCAATGATGGTGCCTGGTGTCACCACGCGAGTTATCTCCCTTTTTACCAGCCCCTTGGCCAGCTTGGGGTCCTCCACCTGATCGCAGATGGCCACCTTGTGCCCGGCCCGGATGAGCCTGGCCAGATAGACCTCCAGGGCATGGTAGGGCACACCCGCTAGAGGAATCTTGTTGCCCTCATCGTCCTTTTGGCGGGAGGTAAGGGTGATGTTCAGGTCGCGGGCGACGACTACGGCATCCTCGGCAAAGGTCTCGTAAAAGTCGCCCACCCGAAATAGCAGCAGGGCGTCGGGGTACAGCTTCTTTTCCCGGTAATACTGCTCCATGAGAGGAGAGAGCTTGGACATAATCCTATTCTGCTCGGGTTTCTCTTCTCATATCGCTTTCGGTACGCCCTTGCCATCTCTTTCTCGTGCCTTACAATTTCCCCTCCACAAATAATAATAAATAATAAAATAGCATACAAGTGCCGGTTTCCCTGCACTTGATTTACACTTCACTTAAGACGTCTTCTGTCCCTCGGCGCTTCCCATCCAGGATTCCCCGCTGGCGGAAAATGCCTGGTACTCTCCTGTGGCAAAGTCCTCGCTCAGATTGAGATTGAGCTTGTATTGGGCAATGGGATTCGCACAGACCAGATTCAGTTCTAAGGTTGCATCTGCAACAGCTCCTGATGCCGTCACATCCTGGGTGTTGTTACCTTCTTTGATCTTGCCTGCTCCAAAGACCTCACTTCCTTTCTGGAAGAGGACCAGGGCCAGATCCCTCTCTACGCTGTCGTTCAGGGTAAAATACCAATTTCCGCCAGCATTTGTTACTTCCGGCTGAGCAGGCGGCAGCTCTGTATCTGTAGCTGCGGATGTGTTCGCGGCGGGTACTGCCTGTTCTGTCGCAGTACTGGCTACGGCATCTTCGCTGGCCGTCTCGGCCTGCGTCCTGGAATTCTTGGCGCTGTCACCGCCGCCAGTTAGTGTGCTGGGCATGGTCCAGTCCAGTGGGCTTTTATTTTCTTGCTGTTCTCGGGACAACTTGGGAGTTGCAGCCTGTCCTGCCGGTGGAGTAATAGTCTCTACTTCTCCTGCACTTATCATCTCGTCTGTGTCATAGCTAGGATCATTCCAATTGACACAAAGAGCCGTCACAGCTAGGAAGGCAATGAAAAGCAATGATGATAATATTAGAATTTTGAATCTCATGACATATCTACCTTCTTATGAATGGTTTTTTCAGTCCTCATGAACGGATGCTGTTCGGTCGGAAAGACCTGGCATATGTTCAATACTGCCGCCATTCGCATTGCCATGAAATTTATTAGTTGATAAGCTTAATGGTTATACGACAAACAACGTTTATTATTAATATAAATATTCATAAATTACTAAAAATTATTTTTAATTCAATTAATCTTTCCCATGGCGATTCCCTTCCAGGGAACATAGCTGACGCTGTAGCCATGATAGTCGCCTGACAGGGATTTGCCGTTCATGGTCAGAGAAAGACAAAAGAGCGTTAGGTCGTCTGAGAGAATGTCCAGATTCAGCTTGTTCCCGGTGACGGTCCCGGTTGCCGTGGCATTTTGAAGGCTGCTTCCCACGACAATTGTGCCCTTGCCGAAAACGACATCATTAGACTGGTACATCTGCAGAGCAACAGATCGCTCCTGGCTGTCCAGCAGATTCAGACTCCATGTACTGGTGGGGCTGAGGAGTCTCGCCTTGGGCTGGGAAGATTGCGAGTTTGCAATAGAGCCGGGCAGATTCTTTCCCGTTATCACCGGCGTAGCATTGCCTAACTGGTCTTGCTGGCCGGGGCTGAAGATGTCTTCCCCCATGGTTTTTTTAATATCCTGTGCGGCTGCGTTGGAGGTACCCAGAGGATCCTCCTGAGCCACTGCCAAGGCTGCCAGGAAAATGAGAATTAAAATGCCGGTCAGATATTTGATATTAGTATATTTCATTTTAAGCCACTCCTATAGTTCGATAAATATAGTCGATCTCTGTTCTCGAACCAAGAGACATAAACCTGGCGCTTTAGTCAAAAGAACCGTAGTGAAAAGAATCGAATTCTCATCCAAAATAAAACGCGAAGAGAAGATTCGCAGATCAATGGCAGGCTCAATCAGAGCTTGCCTTTTGCACCTCTATCTTCTCTCCCGTCTTCATGCGCTTGATGATGCGTTTGGCCATCTCAGAGGACTTGGCCACCCGTATATCGCCTCTCCGGCCCACTGTGGCCGTGAAGACCGGCTCCTCGCCTACCAAGACCTCCACAGACTCCCCTGCCATGCCCTCCAGCCAGATGATGAGATGCTTGGCCGTCTCCTCCACCTTGGGTGTTGCCTGGACAGGCGCATCTTGAGTGCGCACGTCGATGTGCAGTCCCAGGTTTTTCTCGATCTGATCGATGTTCTTGCCGGCCTTGCCTATCACTCTCGCCGCCTCGTCCTGGGGAACGTGGATGACTGCAGATGAGTCGGTGAGCATCTCCACCTGGAAAGGACCTCGCACATGATGCGATAGCTCTTTCTCAATCTCGCGACTGGCCAGCTTCCAGGATGGGGAAGGCTTGCGGCTCTCCTTGGACACGGGCATGACCACGATCTGCTCGCCATAGGAGTATAGCTCATACTCTGCCTGGCCCGTCTCAAAGTCCTTGACCACAATCACCGGTCGGGCCAAGTCCGCTTCCACCATGCCGGAAGGAACCTTGACCACGAACTCCACATCCAGGACGTGGGTGACCTCGCCCTTCTCGATGAAGACCACCGTGTCCACCACTTGGGGAATCATGCCCATGTCCACGCGACCGAGAAGACGCTGCAGGGCATCGATGGGCTTGTTGGCATGCACCACACCTATCATGCCCACGCCAGCCATGCGCATATCTGCGAAGACCTGGAAGTCGCGCGTCTTTCGGACCTCATCGTAGATGGTGTAGTCCGGTCTGACCAATAGCAAAATATCGGCCGATGCTTCCATGCTGCCTTCCAGCGGCCCGTACTGGGTAATCTCAGGAGGAACCTGCAGATCGCGAGGCGACTCAAGGGTCTTAACCACATAGTTGCAGGCTAAGAGATACTCGGCAACCCCAGCGGCAAAGGTGGACTTTCCCGATCCAGGCGGACCGGCGATGAGAATGCCTCTTTGACCTAATTTCAGCCTCTCTTTTAGCATGTTGCTATGCCGGTAAGAGTCAAAGCTCACCTTAGCCACAGGCCGAACGGCGGTTATCTCCAGGCCGTCGGAGAACGGGGGCTTGGCTATGGCGATTCTCATAGGCCCTATCTGAATTATGGTAGCTCCTATCTTCTCCATCTCTATAAAGCCTTCCGGATCCGCCTTGGCCCTTTCGAAGATCTCCCGGGAGAGGTCTCTTAGCTCCCTTTCCGATAGCGTCCTCTCTCCTATTCGAACCAGGGAAAAGTCTCCTACCCGGCCGCGTTTGGCCATGGGGATGGCACCCTCTTTTAGATGTACGGAGAGGGTATCCTCTGTGAAGTATTTCTCCAGGGATAAGGGCTTGATAGCCTCGCGCTGCGGGCGGACGTACTCCACGTCCAGGCCCATAGCTTCCGCCACTCGGAACTGAACCTGATCGCTGGTAAGGAAGGAGGCGCCAAGCTCCAGGGCTACATCCCTAATCATGGCGTCTATCTCTCCTCCTCCTGCCAGCTTGATCTGGTCTAAATTGGGCCTGATGCCAACGTATTCCAGCTCGATCTTGCCCGTCTTGGCCAGCTCAGAGAGCTTCCTTAACTCCTCCAATCCTCGAAGACCAATATCTCGCCCGTGGTTGGCCTGAGCTTCCAGCTCGGCTACCACTGCTTCAGGTACAACGATCCTGCGGCCCTGCAGCTCACCGGCTTTGATCTTGGCAGAGACTCTGCCATCTATTACCACGCTGGTATCTGGCACTAACGGTTGCGCCATTGTCTAAAACATCCTTTAATCATCAATTATCATCTAGAAATAACGCTAGAGATAGACTATATCCATCTTTCGCTTTTCAGCTATCCATTCCAGCACGTAGTCGATGTCCAGTTGTCTTCTGGTCTGCAGACTGAACTGTACCACCATGATGGGACTGCCCTTCATAGCCTCAGCTATCTTCAGGGAGGCCACTGCTCCAAACCCGGGATCTAGCCTTCTTAGGATATAGAGTTTTATGTCGCTGCAGGCAAAGCCTTCATCGGTTCTATGTCCCAGTTCTATGCAGACTTTTCCCGGCGAGGATTGCAGCCGAAAGGCAACGCTGTAGCTGGCAAATTTGCTTCGAT
>JALNZQ010000194.1 GCA_023229165.1 Methanothrix sp. | reverse complement strand
TAGCTTCGACCTCGCGATCCAGCTTACTACGGACACGCCTGAGAACGGGGGTCTATCCGGTGCCACCCTATCTGAGGCAGTTTCTTGGGGGAAGATATCCGAAAACGCGAAATTCGTCACGGTTTATGGAGATGCAACCATCACCCTGCCTATGATGGTGGCGGCGACGATGGAGCGACTGGAGCTGTCGAAAAAATGAGGCCAATAAATCCACCCTGGTGAAAAGATTGCTTCTACGAGTTGATCTGCAGGAATTGGCGGAAATTGCCGACAGCAGGATGAAAACCCTGTTTATCAGTTGCGTCGGCTCGCACATGTGGAGCATGCAAAGCCCTGAAAGCGATATAGACCTGGTCATGATCTATATCGCTCCCACCAGGTCCATCTTGCGAGGCGATAGGATTTCGCTCACGGTTCGCCAGCATATATCGGCCCGAGGAGGAGATATTTATGACACCCTCGGCTGGGAGATCGGCCATTTCATAAATCAGCTCATCAAGGGAAACGTCAATGCCATCTGGTATGTCACGAGCCCGCTGGTCATTAAGCCTTCTAATATCCAGGAGGAGCTGTCAGCCCTGGTGCAGGCCAACCTCTGCCGGCAGACCTATCACTCCATAAAAGGGATGGCGGAAAGCCAGATCAAATCCGAAGAGAAACCTGCGGAAAAGCCCAGAATTGCG
Source organism: Methanothrix sp. (assembly GCA_023229165.1). Lineage (GTDB taxonomy): Archaea > Halobacteriota > Methanosarcinia > Methanotrichales > Methanotrichaceae > Methanothrix. The sequence goes on along the minus strand of JALNZQ010000194.1, from coordinate 4,571 downwards.
GGCAAAGGCTACAGGACGGCTCTGAGGACCATTAATTTTGGAATAAAGCTCCTCTCGGAGGGCAGGATTTGTTTTGCGCCGGTTTTGCGTACGCCGGGAGCCGAGGAGGTCATGGAAAAGATGCATCGGCTGGATGAGGCCTATGTGGCCAGCCCTCTGCCGGACCGTCCCGACGAGGATGCTTTCCGTGAGTTTCTGTTGCGGCTGAGATTGGAAGAGATGGCAAGAGGATGAGAGCCATGCGCGAGAGAGGCTTGATATAAAATTGAATAATAAAAATGAGGGATCTATATGGAAATCGTTGTGGGCATAAGCGGGGCATCGGGGGCGGCGTACGCCGTTCGTCTCTTGCAGGTCTTGCGGGAGAAGGGCTGCATCACCCATCTGGTAATAACCGAAACGGCTGCAAAGATCATAGAAATTGAGACCGATTTTCTGCTAAAGGATGTGCAGGATCTGGCCGATCACGTTTACGCTTCCTGCGATTTTGCCGCGCCCATTGCCAGCGGCTCGCATCTCTTTGATGCCATGGTCGTCATCCCCTGTAGCATGGGAACGCTCTCTGCCGTTGCTTGCGGCTCATCGGACACACTCATCACCCGTGCGGCGGACGTCTGTCTCAAAGAGAAAAGGAGGCTGATAATTGTTCCCAGGGAGACTCCCCTAAGCCTGGTAGGGCTGCGCAACATGGTCTCTGCTGCCGAGGCGGGAGCAGTTGTCCTGCCGGCCTGCCCTGCCTTCTACGGAAAGCCGCAAAGCCTGGATGATCTGGTGGATGTGCTGGTGGGCCGGGTGCTCGATCTTCTCGGAGTAGAGAACGATCTTTATCGGCGGTGGAAAGGAACGCTTGAAAGGAAATGCTTATAACCGTTTGAATCAGAACAATTGGCAAGGTGAATTAAATGAAGTGCGCGCTGTGTCTTGTTGAGAAGGAGACTGTACCTATCAAGCTCAATTTGGCTACTATTCACGGCCCCAAGGATGAAATGTTTAATCTGTGCAAGGAGTGCCTGGATCTGGCACATCAAGCCTATATCGATAAGGATTTCCTGGCTGTCAAGGCGGGATCCGATGCCGCGCCCCACGGCGCGCACGGGGATGCGCATGGAGCGCATCACTGAATCCTAAATTCAATTTTCACATGAAATCGACCTTGAGCGAAGAAAAGGTGAGAGCCATCTTTTCCTCATGCGATAAAGAATGCGATGTACTCATTGCTCTCTTAAGGATGGTCATCCCCAACTGGGACGAGGTAGAATATATTCTTGAGGGCAGGCCGCACATGGGAGCAGAGGGATGGCATGCCATCTATGAGCTCTTCTGCAAGTTCAATGAAGAGCATCCGGGAGAGTGCACATTTCCTGGCGGGGTATGGCTTTCCATGGGTTTTGCAAAGGACGAAAGTCTAGGGGCATGGCAAGTGGACTGCTCGGAAATGAAATTTGCTTTCAAGAGTGATCGCAGCTAGAAGCAGGACATGGACGGAAAAGGCCTATCAATCTGTCGCAAATGGTTTGAAGATTATACCCGCGGCGTCCATTGCCCGAATGCAGAGATAGAAAAGAACATTCTTCTCAAGCTTGCGCATACCTACCGGGTCCGCGAGAACATCACCATAATCGCCAGATCATTGGGCATGAATGAAGAGGATTTGGCCCTTGCAGAGGCTATTGCTCTCTTTCACGATGTGGGCAGATTCGAGCAGCTGCGAGTCTACGGAACCTTCAACGACCGGATTTCCGCGGATCATTCTCAGATCGGCCTGCAGGTCCTCAACCGATCGGAGGTACTCTCCATCCTGCCTGCAAAGGAGAGAAATCTGATTCGAAAATGCATCTGGAACCACAACAAGTACCAGCTCCAGGCCTCGGATAAAACCGATTTTCTGCTCTTTTCCAGATTGATCAGAGATGCCGACAAGCTGGACATACTGGGCATTATCCTGGAGCACTTTGAGACGAGAGAGCAGCATCCTAATCAGGCACTGGACTTTGGCATGGTTGATGAATTCGGGCTCTCTCCAGAGGTGATCTCGGACGTAGTGCAGGGAAGGATGGTGAGGATTGCCGGGATGAGGACGCTCTTAGACATGCGTATGATGTACCTGAGCTGGATCTTTGATATTCACTTTCCCTTTACTCTTGCCTGCATAAAAGAGAAAGACTACCTGGAGAGACTCCTGGCCGGAATACCGGATGACGCAAATAGCGAGCGTGCGAAGGATTCTTTACGAGAGTATCTGCAAAAGAGATGCGAGATGTACATCTAGGCTATAGATGTATTTTTTATCCGGCAGCATGTACCATCATTATTTAGGCTTTAAAGGAAAGACCTCGAAATAGGTGATATAGAATGAGATACATTATAATTTCCGCTTTAGTCTTGTTTGCACTGGTCTACAGCAGCTGCTCGCAAGAACCAGTTTCTATCAACCAGGAGACAGGCATGTCTATTCTGGCGAACATTACTCCTAATTCGACCAACCAGTCCGATACGAACCGAAGCATCAACCAGAGTCTGAACAACCAGACCGAGATCGATCGCAGCAATTCCGGAACTGGGCTATGGAGCTGGGGAAAAATTCCAGCAGGCTATGAATTGAATAAAAACGGCACCTTGACCAAAATGGCCGATGAAGAATGGAAACCAAGCATCTAAAGAGGCGCATTCGAAAATGTTGGAGCGCAGGAAGGGCACAGGATTGATGCTTCTGGTTGGAGTCATCGCTCTGCTCTTAGGATGGCATTTCTTTCCGGATAGCACATCCGCCGGGCAATGGACAGTATCCGATGAGGGAATTTTAGCGTATAAAGTCTCCATGCCCCAATACAATCTGAGTCCGTCCGAGGATGACGGCAACAGCACCCTTTCTGCAGTATCGTTCCAGAGCCGTGATGCGAAAATCGCAGCGCTCTTGAGAATTCCCGGGCCAGATGCAGATAGAAGGAATCAAAGCATCCCAGGCATTGTGCTCTTGCCCGGCGCCACCGTCAGCAAAGAGCGGGAGCAGAAGCTGGCCAGGCACCTGGCGGACCTGGGATTTGCCAGCATCACCCTTGACCAGAGAAATCTGGGGGGAGTTGATGCAAAAGCCGATCTGCAGATGTTTTTAAAAGGCGTTGAGCCGATCGAGCACAAGATGGTTTATGATGCTCTGGCGGCGGGGGAAATACTACGCAGCCGGTCTGAGATCGACCCTGAGCGCATCATCTATGCCGGGGAGAGCAACGGAGGCCGCTTTGCCATCATGGCCTGTGCTCTGGACCCCGTCGCGAAGGGCGTTTTAGCCATCAGCACCTGTGGCTACGGAACGGATGCTGCCATCGCTTCGGCTGGGGTAGTGGATAAGAATATGGTCCGATTCTACCGGTCCATCGATCCCGAGACCTACTTGAGCAGGATCGCACCTCGCCCGCTGGTCATGATCCATTCCCGCAATGATACCGTCATACCTTACCATTTGGCAGAGCAGACCTATGCCCTGGGAGTGCAGCCAAAGAGATTGCACACAGTCGGCTGCGCCACGCACGGCTACTGCGCACAGATGAGCGGGGCGATGGAAGAGGAACTGAGGAGCATGGCCACATGATTCACTCAATCGGGACAAACTACTTAAAAAATAGACACTCATATCTTTCCAGAAAGCAGGTGCAAGAAATACATGACTGAAGGCGAACCCGTAAGGCTAAAGGTTTCCGAGGCCAATCAGGGCGATGTGGGAAAAGGCATAGTCAGGATTGGCGAGGATTTCCTGGAGAAAATAGACGCACGTCCCTTGGATGTAGTGGAGCTGTTAGGTTCAAGGCCAACGGCGGCTTTGGCTGTCAGTGCCTATTCTCAGGATCAGGGCATAGACATGATCAGGATGGACGGCCTGATCAGATCCAACGCCGGAACGAGCATAGGTCAGTATGTGGAGGTCAGAAAGGCGGTCTGGAACGAGGCCAAGCATGTGACGCTAGCCCCAGTCACGCAAGGGATGCAGATCTTTGCACCCGGAGACGTCCTCACCAAGGTCTTCAATGGCCGGCCGCTGACAAGGGGAGATGTCATCTCCACCACCAGCGTCCGGAAGCCGCCACCCGACTCCATGGGCCGGGAGACCATGTTCGAGGAGATATTCCGCGGCTTTTTGGGGGCTCAAGCCTTTGGCCTGGGCGAGATCAAGCTGAGAGTGATATCCACCAGCCCGGGTGGAATTGTCAAGATCACGGAAGGAACCGACATTGAGCTATTGCCTCAGGCTGTAGAGACGCCGGAGCGCTCTGTGCCGTCTGTAGTTTACGAAGACGTTGGCGGCTTGAAGCCGGTAATAACCAAGGTCAGGGAGATGATTGAGCTTCCCCTCAAGCATCCCGAGCTCTTTGACCGTCTGGGGATTGATCCGCCCAAGGGCGTTCTCTTGCACGGACCGCCCGGCACAGGAAAGACCATGCTGGCCAAGGCCGTGGCCAATGAGAGCGACGCCTACTTCATAAGCATCAACGGCCCGGAGATCATGTCCAAGTATTACGGTGAGAGCGAGAAGGCGCTGCGCGATCTATTCGAAGAGGCTGAGAAGAACACGCCTG
>JALNZQ010000193.1 GCA_023229165.1 Methanothrix sp. | reverse complement strand
CGGTGGTGGGGATTTTGGAGTTAGTATTAAGAATTATGGAAAATTAAAAGGATCGGTCTTGGGTGAGGCATATAGCTCCAATGTCTATTTGTATCCAAGCACAAACGTACCTTCATATAGAACTGCTTACCTGCTTGATCCCTACCACCGTGAATGGGTAGTCAAGAAGGGCTATAAAGATTGGGGATATGACGCGTTTAATGCATTAATGAAAAAAGGACACGCCGTCACTTATTATAGGGACTCGGCCGTATCCCACTCTCGCGTGGGCAAGATGGATGATTATTACATCTCTGCGATAAGCTCGCACATGGGGCCTAATGTCATAGAGATTACTAGAACGGCTGATTCGGATCGTAGAGTAACTGGAAGTGAACTGGCATCGATGTTTACGAAAAACCCTCAAGGATTGATATACCTCGATGGATGTTCGTCCTTCTATCCGAGTGCGACCAGCCCATTGGCCAATGCCGTCAAGAGTAAAGAATGGTTAAGCGGTGGTTATACGTATGGTGTTAACGCCAAAGGCGACAACCTATTCATGTCAAAATTCTTTAATTACTTGGCTCAGGGATATACTGCAAAAAATTCCGCGGCGAAGGCGTCTACAAGTGTATATAACTCCCTTGGCGTAAGAATAACTCCAACCTGGACACCATCGAACCACAACTTCATCCTTCGTTAAGTCTAAAGATCCTGCATTGGCATGGATCTAAAATTTTTTAGTCAACCTGCAATAGAATATGCCTAAAAGAATTTCGACGCAAGACTATGCCTTGTCTCGCAGGTCACCCTTGATGGCTTCGATTTAGCATAGGATGAAACGGGTTTAAATTCTCACGTTAATATTTTCAGTCTTTATGGTGCATATTCTTCATAATTTTGCTCCCCTTTGGTTTTTCAAGTTCTTAATTTACCTTTATTTCCTAAATTTTTATATTTTTAGATAGCCTCCGCTAGTTTGATGAATTATGCGCTAAATGTTTTAATTGTACCAGGCTGTAAACGAATGCGTTCAACATGAATTTCATCCCTGCCCTGGCAACAGTTGTTACAAGGACATGTCCAGCTTTGGAGCCAGTTTCATGACCGCAAAACATCGTTCAATATGTGACAGCTTCTTACTGATTCTCCTATTTCTGAGAATCTCTCTGATTCCCAATTTGTGAACTCTTGTAGCTTTTTTCATGGCCGCATCATATCCTCGTGTTTTGGCACCATCGTATCCTTTATCAGAATCGCGCGGTGTTCCCTCGATTCCCAAGTCAACTTGACTATCGTGCACAGATGCTGTTGTAGACCTGACTGGCGTCTTCTCCATCGAGAAGTTCATCCAGCTCTAGCGGAACTCCACATGCGGCGCAATCAGCGTTGACTGGCTGCCGTGCGTGTAAATCGTAGCTATTACCCATCTCCTCTTTTTTTTGTCAACTTAGGCGGCTTCCAATAGTTACACATACTTGAGCATTTGTCTGATCTAGGTCGTTATAAGAGGCCAGCATAATTTTATAAATATACTTTCGCCCTCGTAAGGTCTGTCTGATGTTGCGCTCTGGATCCTACATCGCATTTCTGATTTCACTAATACCGGTAATTCGATATCGCGCAATTGTCGATAAATCATTCCATAGTTGTCCTAAAATGGTTTGTTTGCCAGAACCGAATTTATGACCACCCAAGCCAAAAGAGAATATGGACGGGAAGACTTGCAGGTTATGCGCACATCTCTAATCGAGACGCTTTTTGATCCTTGCACTCATCAGCCCGAATCCATGCAGATCAAACGCCTCCTTCACCAGGGCTGGCGCCACGGTGACGTAGATCTATAGCTTCTTGTGCCCCAACCCGGCCTCTGAATCATTGTCACCGGCACGCCGGACATCAGCCATTTACTACATTGGCTGTGTCTGATATCTAGTTCACAGCGTCACCCTCAATCTGCTCGATGATCTGCTTTTGCGCGCCAGTCCGGATGGTCGGTTGCTCGACAATCATTAGGAGGTGGCCTCCTCTCTGGAAACTGACCAGTCTTGCACCCGGAATGGTGGAAGCAGCGAACTGCGCATTGTGGTAGAGCTGCAGCGTGTCGTCTGTGGCATGGAATATTAGGGTCGGAGCTTTGACTGCCGCAATCCTCTCGTTGGGCATCTTTGCCTTGTTGTCGAAAGCAGCTCCGGCGGATCGAAGCGTTACCGGATTCATGTAATCGATAACCTGGTCAACCAATTCCCGCTGGTCAGGGGTAAGACTGGCAATGACCTCGTCGTTGGCGCCCATCAGCTCCATTAACTGCCCCTTAAACAGCTTGGTGATGGCCCAGTAAAGCGGGTCGTGCTTGAAAATGGTCATCAGCATGTCGCCTTTCTGGTTCGCCTGCACTTGGTATTGTGCGGCTGAAGACGCTACACCGCAGGAGATGAGGGTCAGCGAGGATACTCGTTCCGGGTACAATACAGCAAAGAGCAGAGCTGAAGGCCCGCCGTGAGATAATGCGACGACAGCAACTTTTTTGATGCCCAGCTGGTCGAGCAAATAGGCATAGGCACGCGCCTGGTCGTCAAACGTGGCACCTTCATGGAAGGTCGAGCGCAGATATCCAAAGCGCGAAGGCGTAATCCAGTGGAATTGGTCGCCCAGCACAGCTCTCGCAAGGAGTTCTCCCTGATCGTAGCCGCCGCCGCTACCATGGATTACCAGTACATCGGGGCCTGATCCGCCTTCGGTGAATTCAATATCCCCGTAGGGCGAAGTTATAACCGTGCTTTTTCCATCGACCCGTTCATAGGCTCGATTCATATCCCAGAAATATGCTGCTGAAACCAAAAACACCGCAAAGATCAACCCTATCGCAATACCGCGCAGAACCCTTCTTAACATCTTGCTCTCCGTTTCAGTATCAATGCGGCTTGTCAGCATCACTCATTTAAAGAATTTTTCCATGATATATGATCCCAAAAAAGTCAGACGTTTTGGATAAGATGCCGATCCCAGTAAAGCTGATAATCTACCTTTACCTGGATTTGCCTTGCTTTCCTGCAAAAAAAGGTGCTACTGTTTCTCTCTGCTTAGTGCCTTGGCTTTCTTTCCTTCCTCTATCAGTTCTTTGACCCTTTGGCCGCCCTTGTGGCCAATCTCTTCATAAAAATCCTTTCCATGTGTCTGGGCGGTTTTCATGCCGCCTTTTCTGCCTGCCTCCTGAACCGTCATCGTGCCCTTTACTTCTTTCTTAGAACTCTTTTTATCTTCAGCCATTCATATTTCTCCAAAACTTGTGATTAAAACCAATACATTTATTTGCGACAAATGTGATCAATGTGGTTTGTTCATCATAGTTCCTCGCAGCAAATTTCGAGGGGATCTCAAATCAATCAATATCAATTAATTAGCAATTGATATTCATACTATCTTCTTTAAATATTTATGTTTTACGCCTTTATTTGTCTGAGAACTATGTCGAAATTATGGCAAAATTCTTGAAAATTGTGTATTATTTTGGCTATATTAATACCATCCATAACGAATAACTGTTGATATATTAGCGATTAGCAGGAATACCACTAAATACTCCAATGCCAAATCACTTCGCGCTAACTAGCCGTGCCATGCTACTGCTAATCAATGTCAGTGTTGCACACCAGATGGATGATCTATTGATCTGAGGGCTCTCTTGCGCCGGAAAAGAATATCTGTTTATCCTCTTTTAGTCAGTTCATTACTTGCTGATCGGATTCTCCTTGCTGCTCCTTAATATCACCGTATCCGATTCTGGTTACCGTCATCTCTTTGACCAGCGCCCTGGCTATTTCCCTGAGCCCCAGCTCTTCCTCTGCCAGGAGGATCTCGTCCTTCTTGGCTCGGGTCATGGGCTTGCTGGGCACGGCAGTGCAGGATTTTGTCTCTGCGGCAATGCCGTAAGTGCCGACCTTTCTTGCCAGATCGGTGATCTCCGTTTTGTCCAGAGAGATGAGCGGATGGAAGACTGGAACTCCGATCGCCGCCTGCTCAGCCAGGATGTTATCTGCGGTCTGCGAGGCCACCTGGCCCATGGAATAGCCGGTGACAATGCCCAGGCACCCCTGCATCTCCATGACCTCGGAGGCTATGCGGTACATCAAGCGCCGGCAGAGAACGCATGTGGCTCTTGGATAGTGAGATGCAATCTTCTCAATTCCCCGGCTGATGGGAATCGTGATAAAATCAATCTTTCGGCCTGACGTCCAGTCCGCCAGAACCTGTGCGCATCTCATGGACTGGTCTATGGCATCGGCATAAGGTCGGGAGTCAAAATGCAGGAGGGTGACCGGACAACCTCTCTTCATCATCATCCAGGCGGCCACGGGCGAGTCAATGCCACCGGAAATGAGCACCAGCATCTTGCCCTGTGAGCCCAGGGGCAGGCCGCCCACGCCTTTCACCACTTTGCTGAAGATGAAGGCCCGATTCTTCCTGGCCTCAACGAATATCTCCAGTTCCGGCTTATCCAGGTCTACAGTGGAGAGCGTCGCAACTCTAACCGCTTCGCCAACGACCCGTCCTATCTGTTCGCTGGAGAATGAGACCCCTGAGCGCCTGGGCCTGATGGCAAAAGTGCTCGGCTTGGCCAGGCCTGCCAGCTCTACCGCCGCCCGGCTTATCTCCTTCAGATCAGAAGCTACAGTTATGGCGGGGCTTGTTGAGACTACTCCAAAAACCCGTGCTGCAATCTCGCTTGCCTGGGGGTCAGAGGTATGGACGAAGATCCTGCCCTCGCCCCGCTCCATTCTTTGCTCCATCCCGGCTTTATGCAAGGAAAAAGTTATATTGCCGGCTAAAATGCGTTCCCAGTTCTGCCTGGTCCAGCTATCTTTTAGTGTGATCTCCCCGTAGCGAACCAAGACTACGTCCTGGGAGATCATGTTCTGATTTGAGTAGCCTTCGCAGATCTTTTTATCTTCTTGACTCTGGAACCCGCTGCTGTATATCTCTGCATTGGACCGGGCTTCTTGTGAGTGGCCTCAGCCTTGGTAACCTGACGGACCTGACCCTTTCTGCCCTTAATCTTGACCCATACTATGCTTCCTGTCTTTCCCATGAGATGTCCCTATCAAAGCAGGATTTAAAAAGGTTGTGATTAGGGTTTTCTTGAATCGCAATGCTTTGATGGCCGCACCCCAGGAGATACTTAGCAAAAGCCTTTTAAAGACCACAGACCAGTAGGGCCTACTGCATTTTGGGACAGTGGGGTAGCCTGGTCTATCCTCGAGGGTTTGGGACTCTTGGACCGCGGTTCGAATCCGCGC
>JALNZQ010000192.1 GCA_023229165.1 Methanothrix sp. | reverse complement strand
ACCATAAGTTTTAATAGTCTTCAAAAACTTCAAATATCTTCTTGCTTTTTCAGTATCAATCTTATGACCGCCTTGATAACTTATATAAGTTATATAAACACCTTTATTATCACCACTAGCATGAGCACCATACATTTTAGTTTTACTCTCTTTTTCTTTATCACTTTTATTTTCAAAAACTTTTTGTTCAGTAACTTCTACAGCTTTTAAATATTTAGAAATATGATCACCCAACTCCATGTTAGTCATTTCATCTATATTTTTTTCTTCTCTATCTTTTAATTTATAATCATCATCTACTGGTTCTGCTGTATAATCAGGTAATGCCATTATTGATTCACCCTCTATTAAACGAGTAAAATGTTCAGGCTTAAAAGAATCACTACCAATCATTTGATTCATAGCTATAGCCAATTGTGATTTTGCATTATCTTGAATTTTACTAACTTTTTTAACAGCTTCTTGAGTAACATAAGGTATATTACTATTATAATGACTCTCAATAACTTTTATCTGTTCTAATAAATCTTCAATCTTTTTCTTACTAACAGTTTTTGTAGAATTTAGTATTTCATATAAATCTTTTCTCATATCTATAATACGATTAGCTACTCCACCAATAGTTTCATCCAAATCTTTAATTAAACTATCTCTTGATGAATCTGGTATAGGTACTTTTTCTTCTGATAATTTACCATCTATATTTCTATATTTTAAAAGAGTCACAGGTACATCACCATTAAAAAGTAAAGTTCTTACAAATTGTTCATAGCTCATCGCTATGTCACAAACTAATGCACCATTTGGATCTTTAACTTCCATTTCTACAAAAAAAGATTGTTCACTCAAAGTATCATTGAGATATATCGAACGATTAACTTGTCTTAGAAAAACATGGCTCATTTGCCTACCACTATCATCATGCATTCTCATAAAAACTCCTTTTTATCTTAATTATATTATATTTAAATATAATAATCAAGATAAATTTTTATTTTCTATTATTCTTCTATGTTCATTAATAAAAAAACCAACATCTATAATACTTATACCCATACTTTCAGCAATCCAACTATGTGTATATCCATTTTTATATAAATAAATAACCATTGTTTTTACTTGATCAGTAGTGAGTTTTTTACCCTCACCAACTTTCCTTTTTCTTTTACTATTCTTTATACGATCATTTGCCCATTTCTCAAACTTCATTAAAGCATTACGATAACTATCACCACAATTTTTCATCATATATTCAATTATTGAATCTTTTTCTTCTTTTCTCATAATGATCCCAAAAAATCTTCAAAACTTATTTTACCACTATTAAAATCTTCTAATTTATTACCAATAATATTAATATCATTTTCATCTATTTTAGTATCCCTTTTCGGTTTACCTGCTTCCAGATCATAAGGTTCAGGCAATAATATGCCTTTTTGTTCTGTTCCTATTAATGGCTTAAAACAATATAATTGTTTAAGATTAACTGTACCTTGAACCATAGCATTCATTAATTCAAACTTCATAAAAATTGCTATAACATTATATTCTAAAAATTTATTAGCTAACTCTTTTAATTCTTCAATACTAAAACCACTTACTTCATACTCTTCAAAATAATTAGGAATTTCAGAAACAACTAATTTAGAAAAAGCTACAGCATCATTAATAGCTATAATAAAATATCTATCTTTCAATATATCAATAATATCATCATTATTCATGATTACCTCCCACTTAAAAATTTTATAGCCTTGTCAGTGATAATTCTACCCCTTGACGTTCTTTCTATATAACCATTTTGAATTAAAAATGGCTCATTAACAATTTCAATAGTCTCTACATCTTCAGCAACAGTAGCTGCTAATGCATTAATACCAACAGGTTTACCACCATAAACATCAAGCATAGTTTTAAGAATTTTATTATCCATAGCATTCAAACCATTCTTATAAAGACGAAGCATCTTAAAAGTTTCTTTAACCACTTTTAAAGTAATATTATTATTTGCTTCAATAATAGCATAATCATGACACCTACGAACAATTCTATTCGCTATTCTTGGCGTACCCCTTGATCCTTTTGCTACCAATTCTGCTGCAGTATCACTAATTTTAACTTTTAATATTTCCGATGTCCTTTTTACTATATACTTTAATTCAACTTCATTATAATATTCTAATCTACAATCAATACCAAAACGTTCACGCAATGGTGCAGAAAGCATACCTGCTCTTGTAGTAGCACCAATTACTGTAAACTTTGCAAGCTCAACTCTGTGAGTATTCTTGCCTTTTTCACTGTCAACCATTATATCAATTGCACAATCTTCAAGTGCAGGATACATAAATTCTTCAACAATTTTTGGTATTCTATGAATTTCATCAATAAATAAAACATCACCTCTATTTAAATTAACTAATGTGTTAATCAAATCTGAAGGTTTTTCAATAATAGCACCACTAGTTACTACAAAATTAGAACCCAATGAATTAGCTATTATTTTAGCTAAAGTAGTTTTACCAAGACCAGGACAACCATAAAACAATACATGATCTAATGGGATACCTTTTTTAATAGAAGCTTTAACATATAAAGATAAACTATCTTTAAGGTCAGTTTGTCCAATAAAACTATCAAAATTCTGTGGTCTTACTGAATTTTCAAAACTTGTTTCAGCTAAATTTGAATTTTTATCATGTATATTCATTTTAACAATCTCCTAACATTATTATACTATATATTAACAAATTAATCAATTAGAAGACTGTCTACTAATCTATATTTTGCTCCATCATAATGCCTTACAAAAATTCCATTGTTTGAACATTCTCTATTTAATATACCCCTTATACCTGCTTTTTCATTTATTGTACTAATACCAAGTTTTGAATATATTTCAGGCAAAGAAAGATAATTAAAACCAGATTGTTTTAAAACATCTTTAATATCATCTTTTAAACTATTCTTTTTCTCTTCTTTTTTTATACCCATATTTTTATAATACAAATAAGAAACTATACGGCCAGAATATTTTGTTACAGCATTAATAAAATCATGTTCATGTTCACTACTATCTATATGACCTAATTCATGTATTAAAGTATCTAATGCTTCTGAACAATATGGCATTTCAAAAATCTTACTTTTAATAGCTAATCTATTATATCTTATTACTGAAAAACCATTCTCAAAACTATAAGTAGCTAAAGTATTTTTACCAGTAACTAAATCAGCACCTTTCTCCATTATTTTAAATTCTATATCTTTATTCAATGCATTTTTGACTAATTTTTTATGCTCACAAATAAAACCTAATTCAACAATAGTTGGTTCAACATCAATAGGTTTACAGTTATCTTCTATTGTCTGTATAAGTTCATCAGAAGTTTTTAAAGTTTTTTCAAAAATTGTTTGTAAATTACCACTTAAATTTTTTATATCAAATAAAGAAAAACCTTTTTGTCTTGCTTTATCATTAATATGTCTATTTGATCCTTTAATCAAAGTTTCATTAATATCTTTTTCATCTAACATCAAAGATACTATCTTACAAGAATCAGAATTAGAAAAATTATAACAACAAATTCCATCTGAAGCCCACCCTAAAATATCTTTTTTAGTTAAAAAATTTACCATTTTAGCAACAATATATTCTTTAACTCTTTTAAGATAATAAATATTAACTTCATTACGATTATCATTAAGAGGTATTCTCTGATGAACATCTATATCATATGGTATATCAGTAGTACAAACAGGAATCCCCATTTCATATATCCAACCATCTTTACTAATTTTATTATATATTGTAATTGTTGTATCTTTGTTAATATCTTTTTGGATACCATTTTCAATAACTTGAGTATTTAAATAGCAACGATCAATATCCATTATTTTACTTTTATTTTCTATGATTTTACCATTTACAAAAATAAGACCTTTATAAACTATTATGCGACTCAAAAATTTATTAATTTCAGAAACAGCAATACTATTCCATTTTTCTTCAACAATAATACAAGAAATTTTAGTACCTATAGTTCTATTATTAGTAGATTCAAATCTTGTACCATTATCACAAAATTCAACAGTTTTACCAACAGTCTCAACAATAGCACTTTTACAAACAGATAAAAATTCTTTTAAACCTCTTCCCTTTCTACCTCTTTTTGTACAAGAATCCTCTTTTCCTGTCATAAAAACAGTAGTTATTAACGAACTATTTGCGATACCACCTTGAATATCATCTTCAATAGATAGATTAAAAACACCATTATGATAATTATAATCTATATTAACCGTATTGAAATCTTCATCTAATACATTCTGAATTAATTCTTTAACTAATTCATATGCAGGACGACCAGCATTCATTCTCTTCCAACCTGCATTATCAATATCAAACCAGCTACTCATTATAAAACTCCTTAATAAATTGTTCTGATATTGTAATTATATCATTGGAAGAGTGAAAAATCAAGAGGTATTTTATCTTAAATTATAAAAATATAACAGAGCAGCCCAGCCAGAAGGTAAAACTTCAGGACATTCTTCTAATTCTTTACCATATTTTATTGCCATTTCTAAAAAAAATTTAGCATGAAAAAAAGCTTCGATCATTGGTCTAGTATGTCTTAACCATTCTTTATTATGATCCATATTGAATTTTTTATCAGTTCCTTCAGAAAAAATTTCCTCAAAAAAAATATTAAATACAACGTCTTGTGGCGCAAGATTCTTTAAAGCTTTAACAATATCTAAAGTACCACATTGTATATAATAGCATTTGTATGATTGATGATAAAATCTATAAATCATATCTTCATAGTGCCAATGATCACTATATCTTTTTAAAAGCTCTTCCAAAAATACAATATTGCCTTTTATGTTTTTAAGCAACTCTTCTTGCTTTTTAATTAATTCTTTAAAATTCATTAACATTCTCCATTAATAAAAATTGTTAGGGAAGGACTCGAACCTTCACGATTATTGATCAGATAATCCACCCCTTGTACGGGGCTGCGTCTATCCGTTTCGCCACCTAACAGTATATTTACTGAATTTTTGCAAACTCATTTATATAATTAACAATTTCTTTTGCCATTATATCTATTTTTCTATATTCAGGATCTTTGCTGTACCATTCTACTACAGAAGTTTTACAACAATAAGCTATTATTCCTACTATTTTACCGTCAGCATGAGTATTTCCTTCACCTAAATAAGCATTAAAAGGAAAATAATGTTTATCAATAACATTATCTTTACCCTTTATTTCTACTTCATAACCTTCATAATGATCGGCAGTACCATGAGTAGTAATTCTTATT
>JALNZQ010000191.1 GCA_023229165.1 Methanothrix sp. | reverse complement strand
TACCTGAACGATCCCAACGCCTTAAAGTCACTACTGAAACACCTAAAATTATTGCAGCTTCACCTATACTTACATGTCGCATATCAAGATCTCCTTTAAATTAAAAATGGGGGTATACCCCCATTTTTAATTTAATTAATCTTAATATTATATCTAAAAAAGATGATAATGATCAGGTTTGATCAAATATTTCGCCTACTGCAAGCATCCCAATAAATTTATCAAAGAACTATTTTATTAATTTATTTTATTTAAATTAATATCATAAAAATTCTTTCATATATTTTAAACATTCTTCTACCTATACTTACATGTCGCATATCAAGATCTCCTTTAAATTATAAATGGGGCTGTTGCCCCATTTATAATTTAAATAATCTTAATATCGCATCGAAAAAAAGATGCAATGATCAGGTTTAATCACATATTTAGACTACTGCAAGATTCCCATTCTATTTGTTTTTCTGTAACTCTAAATTGATCTGACATTGTATCAATATCACCATATTTAGATATAAAACGTCTTGCATATTCTGCTACTAATTCAATATTTTTAAATTCATTTTGTCTACAATAAGCAGTTAATGCCCTTGCTGTACTTGTTTTTCCTACTCCAGGAACACCAACAAAACCTATTCTCTTCATTTACTTCCTTTTTTTCTTGAAGGTTTATTAACTATAAATAAAAGAGGAATATTTTCGTTATTTTCTATCATTTTATAAAAAATATTATCTATAAAATTTCTTATTTCTTTATTTTTAGAAATAGGAACTTTTAATGCTATTATAGAATATCTATCTAAATTATTTATACCATCTACATTTTTTTTCATATAATTAATAAAAACTATTTTAGGATATTTTTCTTTTAAAATAATTATAATATCATCAATTTTATCACTTTTCTTTTTATTTTCCATGAAATAATTATAACTTAATTCTGCAATTTTTTCAGGACTTAAGGGTAAATCTTTAATAGAAATATCTAATCCTACATATTTTGATAATAGTAATGCTTCATATAAATCACTGCTATATTTAGGTGTTAAAAACGCTTCATGAATTACACCTACTGTTGGTAAATAATTACATACTTCTTGTTCTATCTTATCAAATTTCCATAATATTTCACATGCATTCTTACCATTATAATCTTTACCTATTTTTATATAAACCCAATTAAAAATATCTTTGGCTATCTTTCCATCTAAATCTCTATTAGTCATAATTTTACTAAATCTCCATTACATAAAATATTTAAATAAGGATCACCATAATTATCAACATAATCATAACACAATGGATGCTCATAATATGTCTTATTACATTTTTTACAAACTAATTCACCACTTGCTCTATATTTTGCTATATATGCTCTATCTAATTTATTTTTATTTTTATTTTTATTTTTATTCATAATAATTATATTTTTATTTATTATTTTTTAATAATATAACAAACATCAAAAAAAAGGCAAATAATTAATTATTTGCCTTAAAATTGGTGGGGGTAGAAGGATTTGAACCTTCAATAACTGACTTCAGAGGCCAGTGCTCTGCAAATTAAGCTATACCCCTATATATGGTAGGCGTAATGGTAATCTAAACCACGACTTCTGCCTTGGTGAACTACCCCGACTTAAAGAAGTAGAGGGTAGTTCTTCTTTTACATGTTAAAGCAATATCTATACCACCGAGTTACACACTCATAAATGGCTGGGATGGTAGGATTCAAACCTACGCATATTCGGGTCAAAGCCGAATGTGTTAATCACTTCACCACATCCCAGTATATAGTAGGCATAAGTGGATTCGAACCACTGATTTCCTATTTGTAAAACAGGTGTCTTATACCACTCGACCATATGCCTATAAAATTAAATCGGGAGAGGGGGATTCGAACCCCCAGTTATTCTTGGACCCAAACCAAGTGCCATACCAGATTAGGCGACATCCCGTTATAATGGTGGGTCCGGCAGGATTTGAACCTGCGATGTAGCTTACGCTATCTTGATTAAAAGTCAAGTACCATCGGCCACTAGGTGACGAACCCATTAAATTTCAACAATATTATCAAAGAGCAATCTATACTTATCTATTTCAAAGTCATCATGAAAATGACCACCATAAAACTTATCAAACTTCACAACATCTGTAATTTCTTCTAAAAATATTGATGTTGGGTCATTTATTCTACCTGTTGATATTTTTAATATTGCTTCATACTTATCTATAAATCTTTGTGGAAAAGTATGACCTATTATTATATCTACTTTATAATCTTCTTTTTTTAAATTCTTCCATGCTCTATTTTTTTCTTCTTCTGTAGGTAATTCACCTGCCCACCAATCTTTACCTTCTATTCTTTTAATTATCTTAAAATTACCATTTGATTTTAATATTTTACTTTCTTTATCTGTACTTTCAGCACCACCAAATGTAAAAATTTTTTTACCTTCTATACTATAAACATAACCTCTTTTTAAATGAAAAATACTATCTGTAATCTTACCAACTAAACCACCAAATTTTTCTACTATTTCTAATTTTGCTAATAAATCATGATTTTCATGATTTCCATCTATTACTAAAGTAGTCCAAGGCTTATTAGACAACCATTCTAACCAAAATATTTCATCTTTTTTAGCAGGATCACTCCACACTAAACCAAAATCTCCTGATATTATAAGATAATCATTTTTAGTTAAATTACAACCTTCAGGCCATTCTTTTGAACTTAATTTATGAATATCTATATAACCATGAATATCACCTGTTATAAAAGTCATTCTTTATCCTTGCTTAAAAAATAAAAAAGCCCTCTCTTTTTAAGAGAAGGCTTTTATCTATATCTATATATTAAATTAGTTTTAGACAATAGCCTTCTCCTCCAATACTGGTTTCTGTACTGGTTTGGGTTGTACTTGCTTTTGTCCTTTAACTAACATGTTCATAAATTTAAACTCCATTATTTATAACTATTTCTATAATATAACAAATTCATAAATTAAAATCAATTGTTTTTTATAATTTATTATTTTTTTAAAAAATATCGGTTTTTTAAATTAAATTTTTATTATATGTTTACATAAACTTCTATCATCTAAAAAACCTAATTTTTTAGCTATATTTCTAATATCTTCATTAATCAATCTAGAACTCATAGTTCTTATAAAATTATAATCATACCTTATAATTTTATTCTATAACCTCTTTTAGGTCTACTTTCTTCATTACTAAATACACCCATAGATTTAGCCACATCTACAAAATCTTTATCAAGCATTTCAAATTCTTTTCTCAACTTATCTATATTATCACTATTCTTTAAATTTAAATCATTTGCAACTCTATTTAATTCTTCTCTAAATTTATTTATTGTTTCTCTTAAAGACTTAATTAATTCTTCACGATTATTTATTTCAGAATTAAACCATTCTTTCAATTCTTCTTTTTCTCTACTTTTTGATTCTAAAATTCCCTCTAATTTTGAAACTTCTTTTTTAAGATTAATCACTTCTTCTAAATTTTCACCATATGCATCTTCTAATAAATTTTTTTCTCTTTCTATTCTAATAAGATTTGCTTCTAAACTTAATATAGATTTATCTTTTTCTATATTAATTAATGATATTTTTTCATTTTCGTTAATATATTTTTGTACTTTATTATAGAAATCATTACGTGCTTCAAAAAGCCAATTTATAACAGTTTCCTCTAATATATAAGATATTTTATTTTTAAAAAAATATATTTTTTTTGTTTTATTTATATCATTAGAATCTTCATAAACACAAAATTTACTTAAACGAAAATGAACAGAACCATCAGGTGCTTCTATAAAAAGTGTAGGAATATTTTTACTTAACCAACTCATAAATTACCTTTTCTTATATTTTCTCTTATATTCATTAAAATTTTACCTAAATTGTTTTCACCGATACCATTACAAACTCCCCAGAAAACATCATTCCACCAATTTTTTTCTACTAATTCTTCATTACCTGTATCTAACAATTTTATTTGTAATTCGCGAATTGCAAATTTTTTAGCTACTAAATCTGTCATAATAGCAATTTTAATATTATGCCAATAAGGTCTTAATTCTAAATGTCTTCCAATACTTTTAGCATTACCAGGTGTCTTAGCTTCTGATATAGATTTTCTAATAGCATAATTCATACTTTTACTTGCTTGAAAAGCATGTTCAACAGTAGGATAAGTAAAACCATCGTAAAAAATTACAGATGATGAAAAATTAGAAAGAAATTCGTACTGATTTTTAAATGGGCCTATCATATTTTTCTATATACTTTCATATTTTAGCTACAACATCATTTATAGCTTGCATTATTTCATTTTTAATACGTGATTTTTGTATTCTTTGCTCTGTTTTTTCTCTTTCTATAGGTTTAACATCTACAACATCTTTAATCATCCCTAATGTATCCATAATCTTTTTCATTCTTTCTTCATCGATGTCTTCTTTCATAACTACAACAAAACCACTATAAAAATCATTAGCCATTTTTACCCCCATTATTAAATATATTCTTAAATATTGAATAAATATCTCTCATATCTTTAAACTTATTTTTTTCTTTACATTTTTCTTTATGTGCTGTATAATATCCTATTTTAATATTTTTTACACATATAGGGCATTGATAACAACAAGGAATACAATGTACCATAGAGGAATTTTTATTATGACAATCACACATACATTCTTAGAAACTAAAAAAATCAGATATCATTTTCTTCCTTTTTATTATCTTCTTTATTTTTATTATTATATTTCTTCTTTTTAGCTTCATCTGCTCTTTTTTCATAACTAAACTTAAAATCTTTTTTATTCTTCTTGTTATTTTTATCATTAAAATATTGTCTAATCATATAAAAATCCTTTTTCTATAATATAATAACATCAATTTAAATAGCTTCTAATCTTTGTTCTATTTTAGATCTATCTTCTATTTTTTTACGTTCTTCTTCAATATTATAAGGATTAATACTAAGTTTTTCACAAAGTAATTGTACCAAACCCTAACTTTCTTATAATAACTTTTAATATTTCAGTTATAATAACATTTTTATTTATATTTTCTTCAAAATTTTTCATTTATTATTCTCTAAAAAGTGTAGCAATTTCCATTTTTTCTCAAAAGAACGTAATTTTGATTGTAAAATTTCAATGTCTTTTCTAATTTTTAAATATTTTTTAACTTTATTTTCGATAGGTAAGATATAATTGTAGTGTGCAATTATATCTTCATATTTAAATTTACCATCATATATCACTAATATGAACTACATAACAAACTTTTTTTAGACCTATAATAATAAAATAAGG
>JALNZQ010000190.1 GCA_023229165.1 Methanothrix sp. | reverse complement strand
TCCATGAGGTAGTTGGGATCGGGTGAGGGGATAATTTCGGGCATCTTGCATTCCTTCATAAAATAGACCTAATAAGCCAGGAGGGCATATTAAACGCTTTCTAGAAACTGATGTTACTCCAAAGACTGCTGGCTGCTAGATTGATCGCATTCTTCTCGTAGCTTATTCTTTCCCCTGGCGCAGAAACTTCGTTTGGCTTAGGGTCTCCAGAAGACAGTGTCTTCTTCACTCCCGGTCGCGCACATCATAAGACTCCGAGCAGACCAGTGGCCCGGCATTGGATCCACAGAAAATGCAGCCACTAGCCTCATACTCATCGCAGCTCATAGTATTGCCGCAGATCAAGCATTTATGGACTGACGTCGGCTCCTTGACCATGGGCGGGTCCCGGAGAGGGCAATAGTCTTCAAAATTCAGAATGCACGGCTCGCCCGATCGGGCCTTTGGATGCATGCAATCGCCAAGAAAGCCTTCCTCCTGATCCTTCCAGTAAATGCATTCTTCGTATTTCTGTGGCACTTTTGCCATTTCGGCCTTCCTATTTAATGAGGCTCTTTCCGCTCATCGCCTTCGGCTGGGGGATGCCTAGGAGCTGCAATGCCGTGGGCGCAATATCTGCTAAAATACCGTCCTCCCGCAGGCTGTACTTCTGGCCGTCATTTATTATCAACGTGAAGGGCACGGGATTTGTGGTGTGGGCGGTATGCGGCTGGCCGGATGTCAAATCGATCATCTTTTCTGCGTTGCCATGGTCGGCGGTAAGCAGCACGCAGCCGCCCTTCTTGAGAACCTCATCGACGACCGCTCCCACGCAGCCGTCCACCACCTCGACTGCTTTCACGGCAGCCTCGAATATTCCGGTGTGGCCCACCATATCGGGATTGGCGAAGTTGAGCACGATGAGGTCGTACTTGCCGCATTCGATCCGTGCCATCACCTCATCCCTGACCAGATAGGCGCTCATCTCCGGCAATAGGTCGTAGGTGGCAACCTTGGGAGAAGGTATGAGGGCGCGGTCTTCTCCAGGATTTGGCTCTTCCTTTCCGCCGTTAAAGAAGTAAGTGACATGAGCATATTTCTCCGTCTCGGCTATGCGCAGCTGGTGCAGGCCAGCTCTGCTAATCACCTGGCCCAGAGTATCGTCCAGGTTTTGCGCAGGGAAGGCAATGGGCGCGTTTAATGTGGCGTCGTACTGGGTCATGCAGGTGTAAAAAACATGCATCGGTTTTAGGGCAAAACCCTGAAAATCCTTATCAACGAAGGCCCGTGTGATCTCACGGGCTCTGTCCGGCCGGAAATTGAAGAATATGATGCTGTCTTTGTCCTGCACCAGTCCCTTTTCGTCAACCAGGGTCGGCAGGAGAAATTCGTCATTCTCGCCTCGCTGGTAGCCGTTTTCCACTGCTTCTTTGGCCGTAAGGGCATGAAGCCCCTCGCCAACTGTGAGGCAGCGGTAGGCCTTCTCCACCCTCTCCCAGCGTTTGTCTCTGTCCATAGTGTAGTAGCGACCCGAGACCGTAGCCACCTTGCCTGTGCCGATCTGCTGGAATTTTTCTTCCAGCTCCTGCAAATAGCCAAGAGCGCTTCTGGGAGGCACGTCCCTGCCGTCCAAAACAGCATGCACATAAACATTCTCCAGGCCCATTTTCGCAGCCATCTGCAAAAGCGCATAAAGGTGGGTGTTGTGGCTGTGCACTCCGCCATCAGATAAGAGGCCGATCAGATGCAGCCTGGCGCCTTTTGCCTTTTCCATTGTCCGCAGCAAAACCTCGTTCTCGGCGATTGTGCCCTGCTCAACCGCGAGACTGATCCTGGTGTAGTCCTGGTAGACGATTCTACCGCCACCTATGTTGAGGTGGCCTACCTCTGAGTTGCCCATCTGGCCGCGCGGCAGCCCCACCGCCAGGCCCGAAGCGGCCAGAGTGGTCGTCGGGTAATTCTTCCAGAATCGGTCCAGATTGGGCTTATGCGCCCAGGCGACTGCATTGCCCTCAACTATCGGGCTTATGCCGAAGCCATCCATGATTATGATTGCTAAGGGCTTCATTTTAAAAGTGTCATCGTTGCCGCAAATATATTAGATCTACTCTTTGAAACCCTCTTCTCCGATGAGCGGAACGAAGACCACGCCCATCTTCTCCTCCACATAAAAGCCGTTCTTCCTTGTCACCAGATAAAGATCCTGATAGTCCCGGCCTACGGGCAGGACCATCTTGCCGCCCACCTTGAGCTGCTGCTTAAGCGACTCGGGCACCTTGGGAGCGGTCGCAGCCACACTTATGCGGTCGTAGGGGGCATGCTCCGCCAGGCCGAGGCTTCCGTCGGCCTCGATCACGGTCACATTCTTTATGCCGGCTTTTTCCAGATTCCTTTTGGCCGCGGCCACCAGCTCCGGCATGCGCTCCACAGAATAGACCTTTCCTTCGGGTCCCACCATTTCTGCCATCACCGCAGCATGATAGCCGCTTCCTCCCCCCACCTCCAAAACTGTCATTCCCGGCTGCAGATCGAGAAGATCGCACATTATGGCCACCATGTGGGGAGCGGAGATGGTCTGGTTTAGACCGATAGGAAGTGGTGTGTCGTCATATGCCCGGCTTTTGAGTGCAACAGGGAGGAAGAGCTCTCTTGGAACGCGAGACATTGCTGATATGACGGATTCTTTTACGTTGCCCTGCAGGCTGCCTAGGAGCTGCTCTCTGTTCAAAGCTCTCGACCCCATACTCTTTGTATGTCTTTGGCTTCGGCTACTTCGGCAAAGCCCTCGCCGCGCAGCTTCATCTTAACGATCACGAATTTGAATCCATCCACTTTTCGGGCTTCTCCAACCTCAAAGACCTCATCGCCGGCAACGGAGATCTTGAGTGGATGAGTCTTGCCGTTTCGATAGACAGAGATTCTGAGGGGCACCTCATCCGTAGCCCGGGCCCAGACGGTCTTTATCGTTTCGGCAGGAGCGCTGCTGACCCTGCGATCAGTCTCCAGAGATGCGATCTCTGTCATGACCACATCTTTAGCCGGATCATCCACTAAAAGCTCATCTCCAACGCGCAGCACCTCCTTGGCCGGGATTTTAATAAAGTAAGGCTCAGACCGCTCGTCATTGCTCACTATGACTTTGAGGTTGACCAGCCGCTCGCGCTCTACCTGAACGGAATGAACAGTCTCGCATTCAACACAGCGCACTAGATTCTCTTGTCCGGATTTTATCAAGGCATGCTCCGTATCGGCACCACAGGTAGGACAGAAGATCTGATCATCAAGCATAGCATATAATTATTCCACAGAGTATTTAAAGTATGACGGCCTGCCGCTCGCTGCTCCCGTCTGCACGTCGCAAGTGGGCACGGGAGGAGACCGAATTAATTGATTTAAATACTTTTTGAAGACCGCAGTGAAGACCGCTGGAATTTTTAACGAGGGAAAAATTTTTTAATGAAGACGAATTATCTAAACGTATGAAAGAAGTTGTTAAAGAAAACCGCTCTGCCCTGGATCGCGGGATGGACGAATGCTGCAACATCGCCGAGAGCATGATCGAGGAGATCCATCAGATAGCATTGCCAGAGTTTTCCATCGCGCCCTCTGCTAATAGAAGGCATAAGGGCTCGCTTAAGGAGAGACTTCTTCACCAGATAAGAGCCGCGAGGAGGGTGGCGATGGTATGATTCAAACGTAATTATATTCTTATTTTTTGTGCCCTGAAAAGTCCAATCAAGATATATTCGGATTATTCTCAAACAATCAAGATATATTCGGATTATTCTCAAACAATCAAGAATTCAAATTAGCAAAAATTATTTTTATTATGTTTGGTGCGTTCTTTATTACACGAAAACTATTTATATTAATCCAGTCACTAATTTAGTTGTGGACACTGACTCTAAAGCCTGTTCAATCCCGCAATCATGCTCTGAGGTGGAAGTAGACCTCAAGAGGCTGGACCGCATGCTTCAGGCAGCCCACCGAAGTTCCATCGACATAAAAGACAGCTATGACTTTTACGTTTTGGCACTAAAGGAGTTCAACAAAGAGAACCTCTCCGAGTCTTTCCTCTACTGCGACCGGGCCAGGTACGAGCTTACCTCTGCCATCAACGAGTCCAAGGTCAAGATCAAAGGCTCACGATTTCACAGCCTGAGGACACTCTCTTACTTCTTCAAGCTCTACGGGCTTTATGCCGTGATCTTCGCCTCTCTTGCCATCGTACTCTTCAGCTTTTTGATCACCAGATTCTCCGAGGTGAGCGTTCTGGGCGTGCCCCTCTGGTCCTCGTTCTTCGCAGGCCTGGGATCCTCGGCCCAGATACTGACGGGGATAGCCGACGACCTGCGCCGCTACGGCATGGCCTCGCGCTACAAGAGGCTCTGGTACATGGCATTGCCGCTGCTGGCCATGGTCTTCGGCTACATGGCGTATCTGTTCGTCAGCTCCGGCTTTATCGCCCTGGACGGCAGCTCTCAGGGCCGGGTGTTTTCCATCATGTTCATCTGCTTTTTGACGGGATTTCTCTCCAAATGGCTGATTGGCCGGCTGTCGCGAATGTCCAGGGATATCTAGAGTCATTTGTATTCAGCAAATTAGAGGTATTCAGCACGAATATCCGCACAATATTCAACACGGCACCGCCACGTAGATGTTATGCTTGTTGCTGACAATCTGCACCCGCACGCTGCCCTGCTTGATGGGGCAGTCCATCACCGAGACCACCCGGTTCTTCGCGACGCCCAATTGTTCACCGCTCACCCAGCCGGGAGCCTTTATCTCCACCCAGGTCTTTTCTTTCTTCTCAAAGACCGTGGGGATCACGGGCCGCCTCTCGATCTTGAAGTCCTGCGCCTTGAGGCGAAGGGGAATGGAAAGCTGCTTCTCCCACTCAGCCATGCTGCGATTGTAAAATTGCCACCAGTTCTGGGCCTTGACCTTACCCGGAGACCGCCCCAGCCGGTAGTGCTCAAATTTCTGAATGCCCAGAGGCGGCCACCTCTTTCCCGCGCCGATCTGGCGAGCGAACGAAATCAGCTCCGGCATATCCTCGTCGTTTATGCCCGGGATTAAAACCGGAGCAATCAATAGGTCGATCTTGCTTTGGGCGATGCTCTTTGCCGCCTGCTTAATCTTTTCAATGTCAAAGCCGGGCATGCCCGCCAGAAAGGCCGCCTTCTCCGGCTGCAGAGAATGAATGGAGAGGTTGATTCGATCAAGGCCCGCTTCTTCCAGCGCTGCAATTCGCTCTTCATCAAGCATGGTGCCATTGCTCTGCATGGAGACGACGCTGACCTCTTTTATGGCCTTGAGCCGCTGCACCAGCGGCACAATATCCGGATAGAGCATGGGCTCGCCCGGCGAATCG
>JALNZQ010000189.1 GCA_023229165.1 Methanothrix sp. | reverse complement strand
TCTCTGTAGGTGACGAATCCGGTGTGGTTGTGCAACTTCAACCCGGTAAGAAGGTTATAGGTGAACTCAATGCCTACAGAGGCAAAATAAAATTCCAAATTCCTTATGAATCCACCCTGGTTGGGTGTGCTGCAGCAATTTTCGATGATGCAGTAACGTATAACGGCGTCAAGAGCAGTTATCAATTCATTGATATTAACGATGTTATAAAGAACAATAAAAAGGCTGATGGTAAGCTATTCAGTTATCCAATAGAATCAAAGGAAACCGTTGAGATCAACTATTACACCCGGGCCACTATTGTTCTGAGAGATGGAGATACTGGAGCCGTGATGAAGACCATACGCGTGCCGGTTAGGGAAACCCCATAAAGGTGCCGAGTATGGTAAGCTAAACCTTGGGTGGCCCTCTTCGTGGCTGGAATCATAAGCCATCAGCCACCCATTTTTATTGGTGCTCGTATATCGAGGAACCTATTTATTCCACCCTGGCTTCAGCCTGATCTGCATGATATTCGTTTATTCTTTAGGCGGCTCCGTCCTGGCAGGCCGCGACGCAGCGAGCCTGCGTGAGTACGCCCAGGCCCTCAAGGAACTGGCAGCCGAGCACCAGATCTTCGTAGTAGTAGGCGGCGGCAGGATCGCCCGCGAGTACATCGAAAAAGCTCGCGCTTTGGGCGCCAGCGAGATGTTTTGCGACACCATCGGCATTGGTGCCACCAAGCTCAACTCGGCGCTGCTCGTGGCTGCCCTGGGGGCCAGCGCGCCCCAGGAGATCCCGGACAGCTACGCTGGCGCGGCCCGGCTGGCCCAGCCCGGCCGGGTGGTGGTCATGGGCGGCGTGGCCGTCGGCCAGACCACAGACGCCGTTTCGGCTCTTTTAGCAGAGTACGTGCACGCCGACAAGATCATCGTCGCCACCTCGGTGGACGGCGTCTACACAGCCGACCCGGAAAAGGACCCAGCTGCCAAAAAGCTGGCAAGCATGACCCACCGCGCCCTGGCCCGGATGGCATCCGAGACGGAGATGAAGGCTGGCTCGCGCTCGCCCGTCGATCCTCTGGCCGCCAAGATCATCGAGAGAAGCTCTATTCCCACGGCTATCGTTTTAGGCAGCAAAATAGAAAATTTGAGAAAAGGTGCCCTGGGAGGGCACACGGGAACTGAGATCAGATCGGTGTAAGCGTCTTGACCAGGTCGCCGGCCGAGACGATGCCCCACATGGCTCCCTGCTCGGTGACCACCAACTGACCGGCGCCCGTCCGGCCCAGCATCTTGATGGCCTCGTAGATGGGCTCCTCGGAGTCTACGGTCAAAAAGCCGCGGTTCATGATCTCTCTGGCCTCCTGACCCATCTTGCCGTCCGCCACAGCGCGAGTGATGTCGGCCATATTGATCAATCCCGGTGAGCTGTCGTCCACCAGAGCCTCGGAGACGCCATTATGCACCAGTATGCGCGATGCCTCCTGTAGAGTTGCGTTTGCCGGTATGTGTACGGCGCGCCGCGCGATCCCTTTAACGGCCACCTTGGGTACGGATATCATCTCCTCGATATGGAAGATGAGGCGGCTCATGGTGTCGTCCCTGCCTGTCACTGTGCCCCGGATGTAGAGCTTGTTCACAGGCGTGGGCCCGACCTCAATGCTATCTCCCACGTTGAATTCCCTGATGTTGCCGATGATGCGCACCACGCCGTCGCATAGCTGCGAGTGCATGACCTTGTTGAAGATGATCTCGCTGGCGGTGGTGCCCTCCATCATCACACCATTCCGGATTACGGGAACGGTTACGACATCTCCCGTAGCCTCAATATTGAGCGCATCGAAGGCAGAGCCCGTGGCCCTGTACCCGCCCTTGGGACCGGGCACGCCTTCCACCAGGTTCAAGGCTTTAAGGGACTGCATCTGATTTCGGATGGTTCCGGGATTTCGGTCTATCAGCTCGGCAATCTCCTCGCCCTTCACTGCTCGCCCTTCAACACGATGAATGTTGATCAATGCGGTTAAGATGTCTCTTTGAACAGGTGTTAAATCCATAATTCGATCAACATTGTTCATGATTAATGTCCTATATAGATTTATTGATCGAAATTTGGTTTAACTCTAATAGGATTTTAAACGCTCCATCGCAGAGCAATTTTGCTTAAAATTGGTATAAAAACGCCTTATTTTCTCATAGGACATACTTTGCTCTTTTTGTAGGGGAATGCCCCCATGCGCCGCCAGATTTTTTTGATGGGCTCCACGAAGATGCTGCCCCAGGACTGAGGATAGCAGGAACAGGGATAAACCTCCCCGGCAGGCGTCACGTGCATCCAGCTGGTGGCGGCAAAGCAGCCGAAGCGCTGGTAGGCCTCGGGAACGGAAAATATCCTGGGCGGCGCTACGTTTCCCCGGACAAAGTCGGCAAGAAGGACGTGATCGGCAGGCAGAAGGGCGATGTCTTGCCGCTCCGACCAGCGGCCTGTACTGACCACCTCAAAGAACGTCAGCTCGTGCACACCCATGCGAAAAGCAAGCTCATGGAAGCTGTGCAGATGAGTCATGTTCTCCCGGCGCAAGACCACGTAGAGGTTCACCAGCAGGCCAGCCGCAAGGG
Source organism: Methanothrix sp. (assembly GCA_023229165.1). Lineage (GTDB taxonomy): Archaea > Halobacteriota > Methanosarcinia > Methanotrichales > Methanotrichaceae > Methanothrix. The sequence goes on along the minus strand of JALNZQ010000189.1, from coordinate 2,764 downwards.
CATTTTCAATGGCCGTCATGGCCTCGGAAAAGACGCCCTCCCGGCCGCGCATGGCATCATGCTCCGCTTCGATGGGACTGTCCAGGCTGACGTTTACGGCATATAGTCCCGCCTCCTTCAGCTGGCACGCGAGTGGGGCCGTAAAGCCCGCTCCCGAAGTGAAGAGTGTAGAGATGGCCCGATCGTCCACAGATGCCACCAGCTCCGGCAGCTCCCGGTAGAGGGCCGGCTCCCCCCCATCGAATATGACCAGCGTGGTTCCCATGTCTAGAATCTGGCCGATGATGTCTTTGACGATATGGGGAGCGAGACAAAGCTTGTTTCCGGAATTGGGCAGAGCGCAGTGAGCGCAGCGGTTGGGGCAATCCTCGGTGATGGAGATGGTCACCTGGTCGGGGGTGCGCCGGCCCAGCAGGGCCAAAAGCCGGCTGTCGGCCAACCGGGAAAAAGCCCGGCTGGGAATGGGCGGGATCCAGGTAGACAGGCAGAGCTTTTCACGGTCTGCGTAGGCAGCAATCTGCCCGTCAAACATCTGCAGGGCCGACTTGACGAGAGACAGATGAGCCAGAGGACCGTGGGCATCGACCAACACCATGGACCCCTGCACGCGGGCCTCAGCCCTGAGCAGGGGGCTTTTGTAGAGCGGGTAAGATTTGGCGCAGGACTTTGCACCACTATTTCCGCTTCCATCTCCTTCTCCAACACCCGACCTGGCTCCGGTCATCAATAGACATCCTCGGGATCAAAGACCTTCTCGCCCACCACCTTTCCGTCCAGGGTGCGGTAGAAGCAGGACCTATAGCCGGTATGACACGCCCCGCCCTCCTGCTCGATCAACAGGAGAACGGCATCCTCGTCGCAGTCGATCCTGATCTCCAACACCCGCTGAAAATGCCCGGAGGACTCGCCCTTCAGCCAGAGCTTCTTTCGCGAGCGGGACCAGTAGTGGGCCTTGCCAGTCTCCCTGGTCTTGGCCAGAGCCTCGTCGTTCATGTAGGCCAGCATGAGCACCTCGCCGGTCTTGGCATCCTGAGCGATAGCCGGGATCAACCTGTCAGTCATCAAGAGGATAATAGTGATATAACCTATAAGGGCCTTGCTGCATTAATGAAATGCATCACCTGCAAAGGCCGGGGGCTGTGCGGCAGGCCCGTCTGCCCCATACTGCGCCGACTGGAGGAGACAGCAGCCCTGCCCCGCATCGGTCGCAGCCTGGAGGGCATGTCCCCGCCCGAGGTCTTCGTGGGCAGGTACGGCTATCCACTGGTGAGGGCCGGGCCCATGGTGCCCGCGGGCGGCAGCCCCGGACAGCTTGCGAAGCCGCCGGGTCTTGGCATGGACATAGGTGAGATCATAGCAGCGCGCTCGGCGCTGGTCCGCTCCGAGAGCAAGATAATAATTAAAGAGGCTGAGGCGCCGGGAAGGCTGCTGGAGGCCATGCAGCAGATTGCCCTGTCTTCGGCTCCGGTGGGCACAGAGGTCTCATTTTACAGGCCGCCCCAGAGCAGGCTGCAGTTTGATGGGGTGCTCTCCCCTTCCGGGCCCTCGGGCGAAATGTTGGGAATGCAGATCACCACCAATCCCCTCATTCCCAGAAAGGTGGACCAGATGGTCGAAGACAGGGACGCGGGCGCCGCTGCGGCGGTAGGCGAGCTTTACACCTCCGGCATCGGAACGGATCACATCTCTCGCATGCTCAGCCTGGGACTTTTGGGCAAGAAGAGAAAGCTCGTTCCGACGCGCTGGTCGATCACCGCATCGGACGACATGATCGGCAAGCTGCTCAAGGAGACGGTTTTGGACTGCCACCAGGTTAACGATTACTATCTCTTCTCAGGCGAAGACCTGGGAAATCACTTCGAGATCCTGCTTTTGCCACGGCCATTCAGCTTTGAACTGGTGGAGATATGGATGGCCCGCTCCGTGTGGGCGGAGGAGGGCTTCATCGGCGGAGACAGAGAGGACGCACGGACCAAAAAGGAGTACAGCTCTCTGGCGGGTGGCTACTACGCAGCGCGTCTGGCCGTCCTGGAACACCTCGCTAGCCGGGGCCGCCAGGCTGGCGTGCTGGCGGTGCGCGAAATCTCTGAGAGCTACTGGGCCCCCCTGGGAGTATGGGTGGTGCGGGATGTAGCAAGAAAGGCCATGCGCTCGCCTCCGGCGCGCTTCGCAAGCCTTACGGAGGCACTGGCTGAAATGGAAAAGAGGATCAAGACGCCGCCGGGGCAGTGGCGCAAGGAGACACAACTATTGGCCGCGCCGGTGCAGAGGAGCCTGATGGAGTTTTAGATCACTGAAGAAAAAAGATAGATTGATCTAGCCGCTTAAGTTGAGGGTTCGTTCAGCCACATATTGGTCCAATAATACCAGTTATCTTCAGCGCGAGAGCTGGAGTAAATGCTATTGTACTTTTGAAGCGCTTTATACGTATTGGCATTCTCCAGTGCAGCTTGAGGATCCGTGTATGCATAGGGATTGGACAATGTCCCATAAATATTTGCCGCATCAGTCCCCGTTGCGTCTTGGGGTCCGTTCAGCCACATGTTGGTCCAATAGTGCCAGTTATCTTCAACGCGTGAGCTGGAATAAATGCCATTGTACTTTTGAAGTGCTTTATAGGTATTGGCATTCTCCAGTGCGGCTTGAGGATCCTTGAATATGTAGGGATTCTGAAGCGCTTTATACAGATCGGTTACGTCCTGTGCCGTTTGAGGATTGCTCGTCTCATCTATATTCTGGATCGCCTTAAACAATTCTGCCCGCT
>JALNZQ010000188.1 GCA_023229165.1 Methanothrix sp. | reverse complement strand
GGGGATCTTTCTCTTTCTCGCCCTTATCCATTAAAAGAAAGGCCTTGCAGAATTTGGCGCACCGGCCGCAGAGATTGCACTTCTTTGCATCGACGGCGATGTTTCCTTTTATTCCGGTGCGCAGGGGTCCATAGTCTTTGCGAGTCTTATTGAAAGTGACTTTTATCGCCTTGGAGGGGCAGACAGGCTCGCAGAGCAGGCAGGGCAGGCATTTTTCGTTTGGCTTTGCCTCTGCCAGGAGTCGAGGATACCGCTCCTGTGTGGTGAAATCTACCACTTTTGTCGAGTCCGTCATGTCTGGGCCTCGGCCGCTTCAGCCGCCTCCTGTGTGGGTCCTTTTTCGCGCACAGTCATCTTAAAGGCCTTCATGGGACAGAAGTTAACGCACATGCCGCAAAAAGCACAGGCATCCAGATCGATGAGCACGGGCGGCGCATCCAAGCCCTTGGCGATCTCCTGAAGCGGTCCCTCCTGCAAGGCTTTTTTCGGGCAGAGGGCCACACAGATAGAGCAACCGGCGCACCTCTTGTAATCGTAATCGAGGACTATCTCCCGGTCTTTAGTCTTCTGTTTGGCCAGAATGTGAGTGCCTTCTGCATCCATATCCTTCTCAATTTCCATCATGGAAGCGCAGTCTCCTCATTCTTCTCCTCCGCCCGTCCCTTTTTCAGTTCCGTTCCGATGGGGCCCATGGCCTTCAACTCGCCTATAAAATCCCTGATATCCTTGGCGAAAATCTCTCCCTCGCTGGCTGCACACCAGACTATCTTGACTCTTCCCGGATCAATGCCTATCTTCTCCAGGACGCCTTTGAGCACATTCACCCTCTGCAGGGCCTGATAGTTGCCATCGCGGTAGTGGCATTCTCCTATGCGGCAGCCGGCTATGAGCACGCCGTCCGCACCCCGACGCAGGGCCTCCAGGACGAAGCTTGGGTCCACGCGTGCCGAGCACATCACCCGAATGTTCCTGGCATTGGTCGGGTACTGGATACGCGAGGTTCCTGCCAGATCGGCTGCTCCGTAGCTGCACCAGTTGCAAAGGAAGGCCACTATAAGGGGAAACTCTCTTTTCACTTCAGTGGCGGCCCGCACCTGAGCAACGATCTGCTCGTCTGAGAAGAAGCGCATGTTGATGGCGTCAACGGGACAGGCGGCGGCACAGGAGCCGCACCCTTTGCAGGCTGCCTCATCCACGTAAGCCGGGCTTTTCACGGCTATGGCCTTCTTGGGACAGAGATCGACACACAGCTTGCACTTGATGCACTTTTCCGGATCCACATAAGCCGAGGTGGGCTCCAGCTCCAGCACGCCTTTATGCAGGAGCTTAACGGCTTTGGCCGCCGCAGCGCTGCCCTGGGCGATGGAGATGGGGATCTCTTTGGGACCGGAGGCGCAGCCGGCGATGAAGACCCCATCAATGTGCGCCTCCACTGGCCTCATCTTGGGATGGGCGATCTCAAAGAACCTGTCCGGCCTTCGGGAGAGGCCGAGCAGATTGCCTAAAACGTCCGCTTTCTCATCGGGCTCTAACCCCACAGAGAGGACGGCCAGATCATGCCTCACTCTCTTTATCTCGCCTGTCTGGGTATCCTCAAAGATCAGGAAGAGCTCTCCCTCCACCTCTTCGATGCGGGAGATGCGGGCGCGCACAAAGTTGATGCCCAGCTTCTGGGCCCGCACGTAGAATTCTTCGTATCCTTCTCCGCAGGCCCTGATGTCGATATAGTAAATGGTGATATCAGTACGCGGATACTTCTCCTTGACCAGTTGCGCGTTTTTGAGCGAGGCCATGCAACAGATGCGAGAGCAGTAGAGGTTTCCAACGGTAGAATCGCGCGAGCCGACGCACTGCAAGAAGGCTACCTTCTCGGCTATCTTGCTTGTGCTGGGGCGCACCACCTCGCCCTTGGTCGGCCCGGAGGCGTTGAGCATCCTCTCCATCTGCAAGGTAGTGATAACGTCCCTGTACCTGCCAAAGCCGTACTCCTCCTTTCGGGTGGCATCGAAGGGCTGCCAGCCGGTAGCCACGATGATGGCGCCCACATTCAGCTTGAAATCCTGGGGCTCCTGGTCCAGCTTGACTGCGTTTGCGGGACAGGCCTCTGCGCAGCGGGCGCAGCCGATGCAGGCCTTTGGATCGACGCAGGCTACCAGGGGCACGGCCTGGGGGTAGGGAATGTAAATGGCCTTTCTCTTGCCGATGCCAAAATCGTACTCGCTGGGCACCTCCACCGGGCAGACGCCGGCACACTCGCTGATGCAGCCCTTGCACAGCTTCTCGTCCACATAGCGTGCTCGTCGAACGCCGGAGACTGTGAAGTTGCCCACGCTGCCCTCCACGCCCAGGATCTCAGCATAGGTGATGAGAGTAATATCTGGATGGTTGTAGACCTCGGACATCTTGGGCCCCAGAACGCAGATGGAGCAGTCGTTGGTGGGAAAGACGTCGGTGAGCAGAGCCATGTAGCCGCCGATGGTGGGTCGCCGCTCCACTAAGAAAACGTGCAGGCCGGAGTCGGCCAGATCCAGCGCTGCGGCAATGCCTGCCACGCCTCCACCCACGACCAGCACGTTTTTGCTAACGGGAATGCTCTCCGGCTCCAGCGGCTTAAGAAGTGCGGCTTTGGCTACAGCCATTGCTATGAGGTCCTTGGCCTTCTCTGTGGCCATGGCCGGCTGCTCCATATGCACCCAGGAGCACTGCTCCCTTATGTTGGCCATCTCCAGCATGTAAGGGTTCAGGCCTGCTTTGCTGATGGCCCGGCGGAAGGTGGGCTCATGCAGACGGGGTGAGCAGGCGGCAACTACCACGCGATCAAGCTTGAGCTCTGCAATATCTTTCTGGATCTGCTCCTGGCCGATATCGGAGCAGGAGAACTGCAGATCGCGAGCTACGGCTACATCGGGAAGCTTCTCGGCAAAGCTCTTCAGATCTTCCATGTTCAAGACGCCGGCGATATTCAGGCCGCAGTGACAGACGTAAACACCAATGGGCATGGGACTTCAGTTGAGTATGATCGCCTTAAATCACTTAAAGTTATGCCATTGAGATTGTTATATCGGAAGTTATTTATAATAATATTGATCTAATTAATATAAAGACCTTCTGCAGATTACAGAAATATCTGGTGATTTCTTGGCAGCAACTGTGATTGATGATAGCAGATTGAGAAATAGGACCGGAGTTTACCGAAATCGAGACGATGCCGGAGAGCAGTTGGCCGAAGCCCTGCAGCTGTTTCGGGGAAAAGATGCCATCGTTCTGGCCATACCCTCGGGGGGAGTGCCTGTGGGTCTCGCCGTCTCCTCTCGCCTGGGGCTGCAGTTTGATCTCCTCATAATAAGAAAGATTCCCATTCCAGGCTATACCGAGTCCGGCTTTGCAGCCGTCAGTCTGGAGGGTGATCTGGTCCTAAATGAACCTTTAGTCCGAGAGCTGGGCCTCACTCCTGAGGAGATTGAAGCGCTGGCAGAGCCGGTGCAGGAAGAGCTTTTGGCCAGAAACCGGATCTTTCGAGAGGATCGCCCCTGGCCTGAGATGGCAGGCAAGATAGTAATATTAGTGGACGATGGGCTGGCCTCAGGCTATACCATGCTGGCTGCGGTTCGCGCTGTGCGCAGGCGTAAGCCCTCTCAGATAGTAGTGGCCGTTCCTACCGCATCCGCCAGCACCATCAATCTCCTTGCCACCCAGGTGGACGCCATCATATGCCCCAATATCCGAAGCGGATGCAGCTTTGCCGTGGCAGATGCTTACCTAAATTGGTATGATCTTGAACGAACGGATGTGATAAATTTGCTTAAGTCTCACGGACTTCTGGCCAATGGATAGGACCATTTTAGCTTTAATTTTCTCGGATCGTTCCCATAAGTTTATATCGTACTAGTTTTAATTATTATTTGTGTTATTAATATGAACCTGCTTCATTCGCTTTCCATCTCTCTGGAGGTGGTCGTGGCAGCTTTAGGCGTGATGCTGGCCGTCAGCAAGAAGAAAATGTATGGCTGGTGCATAGCCGTCACCTTTGTACTTTATGTCATCTATGATCTGGCAAATCTTCTGGCTTTGAATATCTCCCAGGACACTATGTATATGATATTCTTCGTGGCCACCCTTTCTATTCTCTGGGCTGTATGGAACATCTTCCTGGAATCTTGAGGTCAATAGTCAGCCTTTTGAAGAAAGCACACTAATAATAGCTAGATGATCTCCAAAGTCTACATCTCCCACAGCCACGAGGATGAGGAGATGGCCATGCGGCTCGCTCGCGCCCTCGATCGGGTGGGCCTGGAAAGCTTCGTCGCTCTCTATAATCTGTCACCGGCCATCTCTTTAGCCGAGCGTGCTTCTTTTGGTCTGCGCAATTCTGAGTGCCTGGTGGCTCTGCTCACCGCTAAAGGCTCCACTTCTCCAGAGGTCTGCCAGGAGATCGGCCTGGCCCGGGGACTGGACCTGCTCATCATTCCCCTGCTGGATGCGCAGGCCAAGTTGCCTCTACTCATCGAGCACCTGAGGCCTTTGGTCTTCTCGGAGCAGAAATATGCGGATGCGATAGGCCTGCTGATCAAGACCCTGCGTGAGCTCTCCAGGCTGGAGTGGCTGAAGGTGACATGCCCCAAATGCGGGGAGGAGATGACCCAGTATCTCACGCCCCAGGAGGAGGTGGAGGAGGCGCTGGCGAAGGGCACTTTTTTGGAGACGATTTGCAGCTACTGCCAGAACAGGATCCGGTTGGATGCGAGGACGTTTGAGCCGATGATCTGATCATGTGGCTGGGACGATTGAAGTCGATTTGCTTTGAGCGGAAATCACAGATTTGCATCACGCATTTTGGATTGTCGCATTTCTCTAGATGCCGTCTCGATTCTGTCCGCTAGCTCGTCATCTCTGCCGATTTCATTCAGGATATCCGAGAGCTTCTTTTTGCATGGAGAATTCTGCATGGTGATCACCGAGGTGCGTTCTCGTTTTAACTTTTAGCTTTTTCCAGGCTCTTTTCTTGGGCAATTGAATCTATTGATCGCGTACCTTATTTAGTCATTCTGAAATACTGATCCCTGAGTCTGAAAGAAGGAGTTAACCCTATGGTCCGAGACCCGGCAATCACATTATTCATAAAAGAATCAGGAGAACGTCCCAATACCACTTATCTCTTTCAAATCTTTCTAAATGGAAATCTCATCACCAGCAACCAGAGCCTTTCCCTGCCGGACTCTCGGGCCGTGCGAGTGATCTCCCGCAGCTTTAGCGCTCTTTTCGAGCAGGTCTGCCAGCCGGAAAAGGATGCTGACGCCCAGCGGGCTCTGGGAGCGCAGCTCTTCGACCTCTGGCTGGCAACATCCTGGGAGAAGATCACGGCCGCAGTTCCTGTGGGATCTTTGCGATTCCTGGTCATCTCCTCGGACA
>JALNZQ010000187.1 GCA_023229165.1 Methanothrix sp. | reverse complement strand
CATCCAGTGCTACTGCTGCAGCCACGCAGGGTATGGCAAATCCTCTGGAGTGCCTGGTTACCACGTGGTTGCCGTTGAATACACCGGGGCCGCCGCCGCCGTAGATAGAGTGGCTGAAGAACGAGAATCCGACAGCAGTTCCCATTACCCTGCCGAAGTCGCATCCGGGCAGAGCGGTTTCCTTCTCAAGGATATCGTTGAAGTACAGCAGTGTCGAGGACACAGCCTGGGCGCCCCTCAGGGAGCCGCAGTTGACCATGGTGGCAGCCAGTACGCCGGCAGCGGTGTAGGCGTTCCACTTGGATACATCATTGGCCTCGTAGAGTACATAGCCAGAGGGCAGCTTCTTGCCAGCCTTGATGACCTTGTCTTCAAGGGCCTTGCCTACGATGCTCTGCACAACTGTGCCGATGGTTCCGGTCTTGCCGTTAGCCTTGACGGTCTCGTAGACCATGTTGTTGGCGTTCAGACCCTGGTATGCCATGCCCAGGAGCTGGTGGCGCTCGAATATGCCCATGGAATTGCCCATTTCCATCTCGCCGATCTGCTCGTAAATGGATGCGAGAGCTGCGGCGTTCATGGCGTTCCTCTTGGTGATGACGGCAAGGTGGTTGGCCATGACGTTCCTAAGAGCAAAGCCCAGACCTTCATCGTTCTGGGGGATGTTGAGAACAGATGCGACGTTTCCGCCGGACATGCCTACTGTCTGCGGGTACTCGCCCCAGACAGCGGCGTGGACCATGGGGGCCTCAACCATGCCAGCCTTGAACGTCTGGATAAGTGCCTCAGTTGATGCTGCGGCAGCTGCGGTCAATCCGACCACGAACTCGGATGCTGCATTCATCCTCGCTGTGGGGATCTGGACGAGCAGCTGCTTGCCGCCGCCGAGCACCTGAACATTGGTGTCGTCGCCGGGGGCAACCTGTATCAGCGACTTGATCTTATCAGCAAGAACGCCAGCGTTGGCAACAACATCATAGTTGAGCTCGCGTCCCTTGATTTGCCTGCGGCCTCCTGCGACCTTTCCGGTCTTAAGAGCGCCTTCGATGCCGGCCAGGTTGACGGCTACGGTTCGCTTTGTAAGAGAAATGAGTCTCTGCATGGCCGCGTTCTTGAGAGGGCTGACGGCACTCAGCTCGACGTCGCTCTTCAAAAGAACTCCGCGGTCGCTATATAGGTCTATCTTGTCAGACACGTTCTTTATCCTCCTTTACCTTTTTAGCAGCAAAAACTGCAACGACGGCGATGCCGAAGCGATGATATGAGTGCCCAAGCTAAAAGGTATCGTATCCAGCACCATCACAATTCGTTACAATCTCTCGCCGCGTTCTGTAATGCTTAATAGCTACTTAAAGTTTTTGCGTGATTCACCACTCACTACCCAATTTATAAGGATCTGTAAGCCATCTAGCCCTAAAATAAAGGCATTTTTTTGATATACCACGTATTATAAAAGATAGTTATAATTGTGCAATTCCATTCATCAAGACCCCGATCAATCCCATTGCTTTACGGGCAAAGCCAGGCTTAATTCCAGCCTTCGCGACGATAGGTTGCGACCTTTAAAATGATGTGGTATTATTTCACTAAATTAATTAATTATAAAATACTATTATAAAATTTTTAGTTTGTATATATTTGCATATAGGCACAAATTGGAGATATCTGTAGAATAGAATGGCCTACAAAAAGCGGTTTTTCCGAGAGACTCAAGTTGTAAACAATTAAAATTTATCAAATAATCATGTTGAATATCTTGGGCAATTATTCTGCACTTATTTTTGCAGTAGAGATAAGATACGATTTTTTTACGGAAAAACTTAAATCAACTGCCATATTTGGCTCTCTGGAATGCATCTCATAATAGCAGAGAAGCACGATGCCGCCAAGAGGATTGCTCAGATCCTGGCCGGCAGCAAGCCCAGCTCCCAGCGAGTGGCAGGCGTAGATACCTATTGCTTTGACGACAAGGTGGTCATGGGCCTTTCCGGCCACATTGTAGGTGTAGACTATCCACCAGGATACAACAACTGGCAGAAGGTGAACTGCAAAGATCTGATCAGAGCTGAGATAGTCGTTCGTCCCATCCAGGAGAAGATCATCGCAGCGCTGCGTTCCTTGGGAAAGCAGGCAGATCGCATCACCATTGCCACGGATTACGATCGCGAAGGGGAGCTTATCGGAGTTGAGGCATTAAAGATCGTTAAAGAGGTAAATTCCAGCCTGCATGCCGATCGCGTCAGATACAGCGCTATCGTCAAAGAGGAGATATTAAAGGCATTTAAAGACTCGGGAAAGGTGGACTATAACCTGGCCGCCTCGGGCGAGGCCAGACAGATCATAGATTTAGTCTGGGGCGCGGCCTTGACCAGATATATCTCCCTGACCTCGGGTCGACTGGGCAAGGAGTTTCTCTCCGTAGGCCGAGTTCAGTCTCCCACCCTGGCCCTCATCGTCGATAGGGAGCGAGAGATCCAGTCATTCGTTCCCAAGGCATACTGGGAGATCTATGCGGATCTGGAGAAAGAGCTTCGCGTGCAGCATGCCAATGGGCGCATCTGGGAGAAGACAGAGGTTGACGGAATAATAGCTCGCCTCGGCCCTGTGGGCATAATCAAGTCCATCGAGACAAAACCACGCTTTGACAAGCCGCCGGCTCCCTTTGACACCACCAGCTTCATTGCCGCCGCCAGCGGTATAGGATTTTCCGCCGCCAATGCCATGCGCTTAGCAGAATGGCTCTACATCAATGGTTTTATCTCCTACCCCCGAACGGATAATACCGTTTATCCGCCATCCATTGATCTGGTAGCTCTAACCAGACTCTTCCTGAAAGGCGCTTTTTCCGGCGAATCTGAAAGGCTGCTCAAGGGAAAGATGCAGCCCACGCGCGGCAAGAGGTCCACAACCGACCATCCGCCCATTTATCCCACCGCTCCTGCAGAGAAGAGCGAGATGAAGGATGATCAATGGCGCATTTATGAGCTGGTAGTGCGCCGATTCTTCGCAACTTTAGCCGAGGCGTGCGTCTGGGATGCCACCAGCCTCAAGGTGGACATCGGACCCGAGCCCTTCCGGGCCAATGGAGCGCGCCTCGTGGAAGCCGGCTGGAGATACTATTATCCCTACAGCAAGGCAGAGGAGCACATCTTGCCGAAGCTGGAAGAAGGTGAGCGGCTGCAGGTATTGGGCCACAGTGTCGATGCTAAAGAGACGCAGCCACCGGCTCGCTTCGGTCAGGGCAAGCTCATCAAGATCATGGATGATCTGGGATTGGGAACGAAGTCCACAAGGCACGATATCATAAGCAAACTCTATGCGCGAGCTTATGTGCAGGGCAATCCCATGCGTCCCACCAATACCGCTTATGCCGTGGTGGATACGCTGCAAAAATATGCGCCCACCATCACCAAGCCGGAGATGACCCAGACTTTAGAGAACGATATGACCCTTATCTCAGAGAAAAATATAAAGGAGGACGAGGTCATCGAGAAGTCGCGGGTCATGCTCACATCGGTCTTCGATGAGCTAACCACGAACCAGGATGGCATCAGCCAGTCGCTCAAGGACGGCCTGCGCACCGACAAGATCGTGGGCACCTGTGAAAAGTGCAAATCCGATCTCATAATTCGGCGCGGCCACCGGGGCACTCGTTTCATCGGCTGCTCCGGCTATCCGGAATGCCGGTTTACATTGCCCCTTCCCAGGTTTGGAACGGTGATCGTAACCGACAAGCTGTGTGATGAGCATGGCATGTTCCATATCCGCATTATCAACAAGGGCAAGCGACCCTGGGATCTGGGATGCCCGCACTGCAACTTCCTGGAGTGGCAGGCCAAGAAAGCTCAGGAAAAGGCTGAACCTGCCAAAACAAATGAAGTTGCGAAACCGAAGACCAAGAGAGCGGCGGGTGCTGCAAAGAAAAAGGCAAAGACGGAAGTTTTGGCAAAGGGCGACGGCCTGGTGAATGTACCGGGAATAGGCCCCAAGACCCTGGAGAAGCTGACCCAAGCAGGCATCAATAACAGGGAGGATCTGCTTCGGGTAGGGGTCAAGGTCCTGGCGGAGAAGACCGGCATCAGCCCTAAAAAGATAACCGACTGGAGGAGAGCGGCTCGGGCGGAGAGCTGAGGCTTTGACAAAGACCGACAGTATGAGGGACAGGCCCACGGCGGCCATGCCCGTATAGAACCGAAGACCTATTTTGAGCCCCTGAGGCTGCGGTTCTGATAAGCGCTTTTCCTGAGTAAAACACTTATTGACATCCCAACAGCTTTCTTTGGTCGAGTTTGATTGCCAAACAAGCCAACACACCACCGGATTTTAGGCCAAGTGCATTTCAGAGATAAATGCAAAAGGTGCAGTGCAAATGGCCAATTTCGGGTTGAAATGGAGATAATGCCAGCATGGGCCTGGCCGGATTTGAACCGGCGACCACTCGGTTATGAGCCGAGCGCTCTAACCGGACTGAGCTACAGGCCCAAAAGAAATGCGCCGCCAACAGGGCTCGAACCTGTGACATTCTGGTTACTGCTCTTTAGCAATTAACAGCCAGACACTCTACCAACTGAGTTATGGCGGCTCGACACCCTCCCTCGATGCACAATGATTTAAGCCTTTTGATTAGAAGGTAGATTTCATGCGCGTCCTGAAGAAGAATCTGCGAGGTGATGAAGGGGAGATTGGCCTGCTCCCCGAATCGCTGGATGATTTATGGCACTTACAGCACTTGATTTCGCGGGGGGATCTTGTCTTTGCCCTCACGCACCGGAAGGTTCCCGCCATTGCCGACAAGGCGCGCCCGGAGAAGATGGAGAGAAAGACAGTGCGCCTGGGGGTCAAGGTAGAGGATATCGAGTTTCATATGTATTCCAACTGGCTGCGACTGCATGGCATTATCAAGTCGGGCATAGATGTAGGGGCGTATCATACTCTGAATATCGAGGTGGGAACGGATCTGTCCATCCTCAAGTACCACTGGAGGCCGGACCTCTTGGCACGCATAGATGAGGCGGTAGCCGAGTCGCAGAGACCGCGAGTGGTCATTGCTCTGGTGGAAGAAGGAGATGCCACCATCGGAGTCTTGCGCCAGTTCGGGGTGCAGATGACAGCGGAGATACGACAGGGCAGCGGCAAGGGCAGTGGCGAAGACACGCGCGCCGGATTTTTGCGGGATGTGGCACAGGCAATCGATACGACGGCAAAGGAAGGTGCAGAGGTTATCCTGGCGGGACCCGGCTTCACCAAAGAGGATTTAAAGAAGGTTATCGACTCCAGCCTTCCGGATTTAGCCAAAAGGATTGCCATGGATGATACCACGTCCATAGGGCGATCCGGATTTCAGGAGGTTTTGCGTCGCGGAGCGGTAAAGAGCGTTCTGCAATCCAGCCGCATCGCCCGCGAAGCATTGCTCATT
>JALNZQ010000186.1 GCA_023229165.1 Methanothrix sp. | reverse complement strand
CTACACAATAAGAAAGAAACGTAGGCATATTTATAGAATCTTTTTCTGTATATCCACATATATATATACTATTTTCCTCTATAACCCATTTTTGATATTCTTCTATATAATCATAATAAGAATCATGATTTCTAATCATAACTAATTGTTCTGCTGTTAATTCTTCTTTTAAAATAACAAAAGATTCTTTTGACATAAAAACTCCTCTACTTTTTTATAGAATTAATTTCATTATATGATTCTTTAATTGCATCTGATAATTCTAATATTGTATTATCCATAATTTCCCAAACAGCTCTCCACTCTTTACTTGATCCTTGTACCTTACTCAACGCTACGAGTAGTTCTCCATATTCGCATGATCTTCTTCCTAGCTTCCCCATGGTAGAGATGTTATAGAATGCTGAAACTACTTTTGAATGGAATTCTTCAGAAATTTTGTTTGCATCTCTTACATTATGGGCACCTTGGACAGCAGCAACTGTATCTACCTTCATTCCACATCCTTTTCTTCAACCTTTGGTTGTTCTACAGATTCTGTTAGACCTAGTATGCATTCGCCATTATAGTAGACAGGGAATGGCATATCATAGCAACAACTTCCCAATCTAACGTTACGAGATAGTTTAAAATGCTGACAATTCATGCATATGATAGGTCTACTTTTTTTCATCTTCACTCCCTATGTTAAATAGATATGGGCAAAGCCCTTCTTCCATATAATTAATATAACAATTTAGTTTATCATCCACAGTTTTGCAATCTTCATCAAGGCATAGGCATTTATCTTTCAGGTGATCGATACCTATAGCTTGTTTTGTTTTTTTATAATCGCAATCATTCTTTTTATAGAAAGACTCGCAAGTGCTCATGCAAATACGTGTTTCGAGACTTAATCTCCTGACATTGATCATATTTTCTATTTCTTCATCAGTCATACCTATCCTTTAGCACTCTTACTTTTCCTGGAGTTACGTATCTTATCATTTGAGCTGATCGGATATCTTCTTCAGGAATGTCGAAATGTTCTACTTTTAGATCTTTAAGTTCAAGCTCACAACTAATAGAATCTATGAAATCTTCCTTAAATAGAGTAACTATTTCACCTTTTTTCATTCTTTTTCCTTTTCATGATTTTTGTAACGATCTTCTCCACTATTATATATCTCTTCCAAAAATTTAAATCATAAATATTCGTCATCTTACTATTCCTGCTTTTTCAAGTTCTTCATTATATATTTTAGTATAAATTAAGTGAATTTATTTTATACAATCTATATAAATTTTTCTTTTTAAAGTAATTTCTTTTTTGTTTTCTTCTATATTTATATCAGAAATTACAATTTTTTTATTATTATTCACATTTTATTCTCCTTATTATTTATAACATTTTTAATAGATTTACCTATTGACTTACCGAATTCATATATTTTTACAACTATATCTTTAATAATAATATCAAATGGTTTTAAAAATTCAGATAAGATACCAATAACTATAATAATAGATATAAATTCTAATAATAAAATTATAAAACTTATAATCACAATTTACCTCTTTTTCTTATTTCTTCTACTGTATTATCTTCAGTATTGTCAAAAATTTGTTGTTTTAAACCTAATTTAGGACAATTTATTGGCACATTTTTAGATATTTCGCCAGAAAAAATACAATATTTATATTTTTTACCACTTATATTACCTCTTTCTTCATATTGCATTGCACATTTTTTACATACTGAATGTAAATTTTGCAAAAAAATAGTATTATGTAATAATCTATTTTCAATTTGTTTTGCAATTTCATTTAAATTATAATCATTTTCAGATAGATTATGACCTAAATTTTTTGCAAAAATATATAAATATGCCTTAATATCTTCTATCATAAAATCTCCAATATATATAATAATATTAGTAATATAACAAACATCTATAAATAAATCAAATAAAAAAGGCTGATTTATTAAAAAATCAGCCTTATAAAATACAAATTATAAAGTATTTATTATTTCTTTTTTTTCTTCATAGAATCCATAGCTAAAGTTCTTCTTACAGATGCCTCTGTTCTCACGGAACCTACTTCATTAGAAACTATTTTTTTATTTTTTTTAACAGTAGATTTTTTTTCTGTTTTTTTATTAATCTGTATAATTTTATCATTTACATCTAATTTTAAACCTTCTCTCATTAAAAATTCTTTATCTAACCAAAAATCCCAATCTGTAGCTTTATGATTTTCACTAAACATATAATATGTACCATTTCTTATCATACCAAAACCCATATTCCATATAGGATGTGTAGTATCTTTAAACATAATATAATGTGTTTTTTCATAATCTGTTAAACAACCCAAATCACCACATAAATCATTGCCAGAAGTATCAAAATTAATACCCTGATGATGACCATGAGCACCTAAAACATTGCAACGATATTTATCAGCCAATCTTGTAGGTACTCTATTTGTTAAAACAGAAAAATTTTTAGGATGTGTTAATCTCCATTTACTACCATTATTTAAAATCATATATGGATGAGAACTAATAAATATTTTTTTACCTATTTGATCTGTTATTAATTTCCCAAATTCTGTAGGTTGTAGCTGAAAATTAAACAATCTTGTTAAACGATCATCATGATTACCAAAACACCAATAAATTTCATCAAACCAATCAAATAATATGTTTAACATTTCTTCAGCAGACTCTAATTCTAATCTTAAATTTACATCCATATTTTCTTGGTCCCAATGTGCAATAGTTTCAAAATTAATAAAATCGCCAACTAAAGCCATTTTCTTTAATCCAAATTTTTTGGCTACTAATATTAATTTCATTACTATATCTATATCAATAAGTGGTAAATGCCAATCAGATGAAACCATCATATCACCTTCAATTTCAAAAAAATGATCTAATTTTAAGGCAAGCTTATCTAATGTTTGAAGTTTTTCATAAGTAGTTTGTTGAGATGCAGCATTAGCACATTCTCTACTACAATATTTTGTTCCTGTCCCTAAATATTCATTACCACAATTATCACAAACTCTTTTTCTTAAACTAGGCATATACGGCCTCCTTAATAATTTATTGGCATTTCTATTTAATACTATATCGAAAATAATTTACGTTTCTATAACTAAATATCGTTAAACTTCTATTTTAATTATTATAAAAACAAATATTTATAAAAACATAATATGGTTATAGAAAATAGAAATTATTTTTAATGATAAATTTTTTAATTTTATATTAAAAAATTACCATTTTCTAATATCTTTTCACCATCAACAAATATGGTATAATTTGAATTATTATCTTTTACCATATCCCAATGTCTTATAGATACTATATTGCTTCCATAACTACCACCTAATGCAATATGAAATGTGCCATATTTTTTTTCATCCCATAAATGATCTCCAACATTAAAATTAACTAATTCATTAGTACCTATACCAAATTCACACGCTTTATTTGAACCATCATCTATAAATAATTTTCTTTTTAACCATTCTTGCATAATTTTATTTTTAGAATAATATTCGATAACTTCACCATTATTAAATATAAATTTTACATCTTTTAGTAAACCCCAATCTAAATCTTTAAAATATATCCAACCATTCATAGATCCTTCAACTGGAGCTATAAATACTTCACCATCAGGTAAATTATATTGTCCACTACATGATACTGCTCTTTTACCATTTATACTAAAATTTAAATCTACTTCATTACCTTTTATTTCTACAAATTTTCCTCTCCATAAAATACTACGTAAAACTTTTTGTTTTTCTATTAATTTATTCTGATCATATAATATAGCATCATACATTTTATTTTCTAACTTATTTATTTCTATACCACTATATTCTGATTTAAGTCTACCAGGATATTCAATAGAAAGCCAATTTCTTTTATTACAAAATAAATGATTAATATAAGCTAAACCATTTATTATATCAGCATTAAAATTAGTAGCATATTCATATTCCATGCCCCAAGGTAAGCCACCACCAAATAATCTAATAGCCTTATTAGCTGAAAATTCTTTTTCAAACAAATAGTTTATTGGTTGACCAAAAGAAGCACTATTAGTATAAATATGATTTACTCCTCTTTCTTTGGCTATATTTTTTAATACATTTAATAAATTATCATTAATACCATCTGATAACATAGCAGAAAATATATTTCCTCTAGATAATTTTAAAGAACTTACTATTTTTTCTGCTACAGCATTAACTTTTTCCATAAATATCCTTAATAAATTTCTTTTTTAATAGCTTCTATTATACAAACAATCATACAATCTCTTTCATTTTCCATTATAGAAGAAACAATGACATTTCTTTTATTTATATTTATTTCTATACCATTAAAATTAATTATTTTTTTTATTACCCCTAAATTAGATACTAAAACATCTTTATTTTTTATCAATTTTTTTTTAGATAAACACCAACCATTTAATGCCATATATTGCTTACATTTAAATATATCAGTATCAAAATCAATATTATTAATTTTAAGAATATTTTCTAATTCTTGTTTGGTATAATAAAATGGGATAATCAATTTATCCTCCATTTAAACTTTTTATATAATTTCTTCTAAAATTAGTTGTAAAATTAGAAAAACTATTAATTAATAAAATAAAAAATATTACAGAATTCATATAATTTTTATTAATTATATTTACAATAAAAAATATAATACAAGTTAATATTATTATTAAATCAAAAAATATTTTAAAAAGCATAATCTAAACTCATTTCATATATATTTAAATTTGAATTATCACTTTCATAATTAAAGTTCGATTCTTGAATAAAACCATTCAAAAATCGAACTTGTCTATCGTTAGAAGTTCCATCAATATAAGGATAAATTATCTGTTCATTAGGTTGTTGAAAAAATCTTATAGATACTATAATATTTTTTATAGTATCTTCAAAATTTTTACGCAAAATATCATTTTCTTTTTTAAGATTTATATTATTACGTAATAATTCTATTTCAGAATCTTTAGAAGTAATACCTAATTTAGACAATCTCTCAATGTTTTTAAAATTCATTATATTTCCTTAATAGATACATCTTCTGTTTGAATTTGAGTGTTTTGTAATTCTTTGTTTGGTTGCATTAAATCTCTTGCAACTTCACTCTTTAATTCATCTTCTTCTGTATTTACTACTTCTAAACTTTTTTCTTTTGTTTGTTGTTTAAGTTGTTCTAACTTTGCTTCTCTTTCTTTTTTCCTTTCTTCAATAATAGAATTACCCTTGGCAGTGAGTTCTTCTTGAGTAATAATACCCTTCTCTTGAAGTATTTGTCCTACTACTTCATATGTAAATCTTAAATCTTCTACTGTTTTTAAAACAACTTGAAATCTTTGTAATAAAAAATTAGGAAGACTAGC
>JALNZQ010000185.1 GCA_023229165.1 Methanothrix sp. | reverse complement strand
CCCAATAAAAGAATATTACGATTATATTACTTAATTTTTCTGGTCTAAATGAATTTTGATGGAAATTTTTAGAAATTTAAGTGAGGGCTAAACACGTACAATTTTTTTAATCAGGCTCTTCCCATGAGCCATATTCTGGCCTGCCCCAGTGCCGCAATGCCTGGCAACGTATCCTCTCCCACGGGCGGAAAGGGCATATCTCTTTTCTTTGCTCAGGGGCCTGGATTTGCCAGGATCGAGCATGGTGAACCTGTGCTGGTGGACTATGCCGGATGCTACAATGGCTACCTCGCGGGAGCGAAAGGGGCAAAGAGGCTAACTAGTCTGCCGCAAGAGATCTGGCGGGTGTAGATGTCTGAAAAACTGATAGTCAAGCAGCTATCTCCTTTGGAATGCCGGGACCTTGTGGAGCGGCTTTCCGGCCCGTCGTTTCGGGATAATTCCGCGGATGCGAAGTGTCTGGTGATCATGGACGTAAGAACCCCGCTGGAATACGGCTTGGGCCACCTGAACGGCTCGATCAACCTGGATTTTAGATCGCCTTCCTTTAGAGATGAGATCGCAAGGCTGGATCGAGACAAAGCGTACCTGCTTTACTGCCGCACTGGAAATAGATCGGGACGAGTGCTACAGCTAATGAGTTCTTCGGGATTTCGGGAGCTGTATAATTTAACCAAAGGGATAGAGCAGTGGCAAAGAGAGGGCTATGAGGTTGTATCAGGATGATCCTGGCTATAGTCTTGCAATCAGCATTTTGCCATATAAAATGCCTTTCTTTTCAATGAACCGGTAGGTAAGTAATGAGCTCAAAGTTAGAAAAATAAGCGTTAGCAGTAAGCAGGAAAAAAAGGCAAGACCGGGGGAAGCTATGCCGGCATAGATAAAATTGTATGCCGGTTTTAAAAAATATATCAATAAAGGATGAAGCAAGTAGACGCTGTAGCTGATCTTTCCATAAAATGTGGTAATCCCATTTACCAGTAATCTATTTGGATATAATGAAAGAGAAAGGCAAAGTGTGCTGAAAGCTATAGCTTGCCAGTAACGTTCGCTAAGTGGAATAAAATAAAAATCGGGATTGAATATAACAATAAATAAAATAAAAAATGTCAGTATAAATAATAATATGGATATCAGCTTGCCATAGGCACTGCTTATTTTATGAATATAGTTTTTGTATATTAGATAGCAAATAATGCCTGTGGAAAAAACCGGAAGGAAACTTGCTACGCTCATATATCCAATCATGATCTCCTGGCTGAATGGAGCGAATTGGCTGAGAAGGTGATGGACGATGTCAGCAAAGGCCATCGTGCAAGCTAAGAAGATTAGCGATCTTCGAATGGTGTTGAAGCCCAAATAGATGAGGGGCAGGATAAGATAGAATAGCATCTCCACCCCGATGGTCCAGCCGGTTGTGACAATGCTTTCAAAGTAGGGTGGATAAAGATTAAATATAAATGCAAAATTTGCCATAATTTCTGCTGTTGCGGGAAATGTTTTAAGAATAAGCACGTCCTTAGTTAAATAAATCATTATCATAAAATAAAATAATGGCGCTATTCTGAAGAATCGACGCATGTAGAATTTTTGAAATCGTTTCTCCTCATCTCTTTTATTGTCCAACGAATAATAGAGCGTAAAAGAGCTGATGATAAAAAATAAAATTAAACTGGATCTTGCAAGAAGGATATGCTCTTCCAGTAGCGTAGGGAGCCCTAAAAAACTCAGGTGATAGACAACAATTGCGAGAGCCGCAATCCCGCGCAGGGAGTCGATGAAATCCAACCTGCCCATTTTGGTCCCCATGCTTAAATTTATCGAATCCCCCAAAACTTAAATCAATTTTTCCTAAAAGCAATCTGCAGAACTAGAATATATAATTTGTCTACAGTAAAAATAATTTTTCCGGATGATTATCCGGTAGTATTGCTCAGTCAAGCTCTTTCAGACGCATCTCAATCCTGTTTAGCCCCTCAGAAATATTTTCCATGGAATTGGCATAGGAGAACCTGAGATATCCGTCTCCATTTTGCCCGAAGTCGATTCCCGGCGTCACACCCACGTGCGCATTCTCCAGGATGTCGAAGGCCAGCCGGTAAGAGTCGCCCGAGAACGCCCGGGCATTGGCAAAAACGTGACTTCCTCCCCACTCTAAAGGATGGGGCTTCCTGCTTCGACGAACCGGCGCTTACTTTGGACATAGGCCAAAGCCGGAGGTCGGTTCTCCACAGGCTATCCCCCTCAGTCCGAGGGTTCTGATTCCCATGCTTGCATTGAGATCTCTGCAAATTATTAGACCACACCGAGAGCAGATATGCACCCTATCTTTTAGCTTCTTGGACACGATCTCACCACAAGCAGAACATCTCTGGCTAGTGTTATAGGGATTAACCAATACCACGGTTTTGCCAGCTCTTTCAGCCTTGCTCACCGTGAAGCGTATTAGCTTTCCCCATGAGACATCCTGAATATGCTTTGCCAGACTGTGATTCTTAAGCATGTTAGGGATGCTCAGATCTTCAAATACAATTCTGTCAGCTGAGTTTACCAGTTTCCTCGATACCTGATGCAAAAACTCCTCGCGAAGGTTGGTTACCCTCTTTGCGATACTGGCCAACTTTGTCTGGGCTTTCTTCCGGTTATTGGAACCAAGCTTCTTGCGGTGCAACGACTTATTGGCAGCTCGATTCTTCTTCTCAGCTTGGACATAGTACTTTGGATAGTCGAAGTACTGACCATCGGAAGTTACAGCTGCATGAGTTATGCCTAGGTCCACTCCGATCGTTGTCTTGGGCTCCCGCTTGACTGGATTCTCAAGCTCAGTTGTAAATATGACATACCATGCATTTGTCTTATCTCGCTTGATCGAACAGGTTTTGATCCTACCCACAATCTGCCTATGAACAAAGGTTCTAATGCCGCCGGAAATTTTTGACAGTATCAGCCTGGTGCCGTTCAGTTCCATGCTATATTAAGTAGATTAGTGCGTCGCGAAAGTTTTCATGACAGGGGTACGATTCATCCCCAGCCTGAAGTCTGGGGTCTTCTCTACCCCTGTACCCCAACGAGATAAATCTTGCTTTTGTCTAGTTAGTGGCTTGCTTGCTCTCAGGATTTTATGGTCGTCTATTCCTAGGCCAAAGACTTATGCGCGACCGAGGTCGAAACGGTCTTCCTCAAGAGCTGATGTCCGGGAACGAGAATTGGTCGGGCATGAAGTTGGTGGCATCGGCCTTGTAGAGGTCCAGCTCCAGGATGGTATACTCTATCTCATCTCCTACGTCCTTTGTCTCAAAGATCATAGGGGTGTTGTAGCGATAATAGCCGTAGACCTTGTCGAACTTTCCTTCCCCGGCATTCCAGCCGTCTCCTATGGTAAAGTAAAGGCCGTATTCTCCATCCTCAATGCCTTCTACCTCAAGCGCATCCCTGGCGCGCAGGTAAACGGCAAGCTTTGGCTTCACCTTCTTGTCGGTTAGCACGGCTACCGTGTCCATGGTCCAGTTGTTGTAGATGACCAGCAGGCCGTAGCCGTCCCGGTGCATGTCGCGGATGTAGGTGCCGGTCTCGGGACGGGTTGTAGGTTCCGCTACTGACGCAGTGCATAAGATGAAAATTGTCAAGGTTGTGGCTAGCAGGGCAACAGTTCCCGGCCAACGGGGACGCAAAAATGAAACCATTCTCGACAGCAAAAAGTTGGTCGAAGAAGACCTGCCCAATTCAACCTGCTTTGAGAATATATCGCAGTTGCCTGAAAGACCGCATGTTGGCTGCATCGACTATAGAATCTCATTTGAATAGAGTTAAGCTTTTTCTTCAGCGGAAAGAAAAACAACTCAACATCAGCCAGCCTGTTTGAAATGGGAAGAGCCGGGAGTGCGCGACTTTTTCGCACGTGGTGATGGGCTAACCGGATCGCTGCGAGATGATGGGTGGGATGTCATTGAAAATTGTCTATCTCAGGATATATTTTTAAAAAATGGAAGATAGCTTGACGCATGAAATACAATTTCATCACCTCAAGCCAATTTCTTTGAAATTAAGACATACCCGACCGGATTGATGGCTCCAGTCCTTGCAAAATTGCCGATTTTTATTGCTTTCTTACTGCTGCTACTCTCTATAGAATTCTGGTACACTGTTCCAAAACCGGGATTTGCAAATGCACTTCCCCGCACATAAGTTCCAGTCATCTGTTCCGACTGAGATGCAACTGTGCCGCCACCGATGAGACTGCTGAACAATGCATATGCAGGATAGTCGCTCTTACGATACGGGTACGAGTACAGCTTTCCTCGTTTTATGTATGTTTCAACTTTGGAGAATGTGCCATCGCTCTTTTGAGCAAGCAAAATCTGGTCTATCGTTCCTGATGTAGCTGTGATGGATGCTGCATTGACATCAACTCGTTTAATTGAATTAGCTGAATCAAGTGCAGAATAGCAATTAACTGTCGCGGAATATGCATTAATGGTGCCGGTATTAATATCTGTAATCCCCGACACACTGCCGTCTCCGTTGCGGCCAAAATTATTTAATACTATTCTTGAACCGGTAGCATAAGGCAGAGTTTGTTTCGCGATAGCTGTAGTTCCTGTTGCCTTCGACTCTACATGGTAATTTGACAGGGCTGCATAGATGTTTCCCTTTCCTTCCGCATATATGCTAGAATAAGATTGATCCTCTTTCGTGTTCCATGCATCTGCATATGCAAACAAGCTATTTGCATTTTTCACATAATTCCATGTAAAGCTTGCTTTCACAGATGTGCCGGGAACTCGTTCCGTATACCAGGAGTATTTCCATTCGGTCCTACCGCTTCCTGTTTTTCCATTGCCATTCACCGCAGCATACATATGGACGGACCCAGGACCGCCGTACAGTGACTGGATGACTGGAGCCATATCGCCATAACCTTTGCCGCTTCCACTGTCTTTTACGGTGCTGGCCATCGGACTGAGTGTTATTTTCTGTTCTAGATTATCCAAAGGCTTAAACGCATAGCTGTCTGAAGTGCCAACTCCATTGCTGGAAACGCTTAGTTTTAGACCGGATGCACCTGTTATTAAAGAGCCAAACAACATCAGAAATATGATTGCTTTCAACATTATTATCTCCCACCTGCACTCGTTAATTGTTGTAACACTTTTAATTAAAAGAGATAAACATATTGGTTCGATAAGCCCAATATTATTAGGATGGATTCGGATCAACATCTGTGTTGTCGCATGAATTCAGCTTGTTTATGCTCTATCATGGCAGTACGCTAACGAGCATCCGGATAGCAGGCCGGGCCTGCGTACCTGAAACGCCAAGTGACTTCCTCCCCACCCTAACGGATGGGGCTTCCTGCTTCGACGAACCGGCGCTTACTTTGGACATAGGCCAAAGCCGGAGGTCGGTTCTCCACAGGCTATCCCCCTCAGTCCGAGGGTT
>JALNZQ010000184.1 GCA_023229165.1 Methanothrix sp. | reverse complement strand
GACAAATTATGAATAGTCGGGCTCACAGCTTTCCGCAATTTCTGAGATAAATTCCGGTTTCATGTAACGCATTCTGCTTCCGATCTGCTCGACTTCCTTCTTCAATTCCGAGTAAGGAATGAATCGACAAATTTTCGGAAGGGGCGGCTTTAACCTGGCAAAGGTTGGCCGGTTGATTTCGTAGAACACTTTCTCTCGCCGCTCATCCGGTGCCACCATGAATAGATCGAGCTTGATGTTGGGCTGCATGCTTACCAGGTCGGACATCCTCAATAGGCCGGAATAAATTGCCGTAGTATGCTCGACCTCAAAAGCCGCAATTATCGCATCGCCCTGAAGCCAGAGAACATCGATCAATTCAATGGTCTTGTTGGTGGCATCGTCGAACTGCCTGGGAAGCTCTCTTCTCAGATTTGGAACATCCTGAAAATTAATTCCATTGTGCTTCCGATTCCGGTCATTCCTGGCAACCCAGACATCGAGGCCCAGATCGGAGCCCAGCTTCAATAGCAGCAACTGAATTTCTTCATGAGTCGTTTCTTCATGCGGAGACTTTTTCAGATCCTCATCAAGATCCTCGGGCACAGTCACTACACCGATCTTTGACTCATACGTCTTGGTTTTGCGCCTGTATTTTCTCTCGTCGTATTCCAGCTCGACCGGATTTTTTACGGCTTTCTTAATGGCATTGAAGATTATTTCTCCATCATTCGAGCTGAATTCGGCAGGAGATCCACGGAAAAATCCCGTCCAGGCATTACGGGACTTGAGCCCCTTGAATAATTCAAGCTCGTCTTTGAGGCTGAGGACGGGGATCGCCGTCTTTGCATCCAGCTTTTCCACCAGCTCAACATCAAATCTGATTGGGAATTGCTCATCTTTCCAGATTTGAGTGGCATCAAAATAGCATTTGGACTTGACCTCTAAGATGCCGACAAATCTTGAAATGCCAGTTAAATAGCAGAGGAGGTAGTCTCCGGGGGAAATTCGTTGCGCCGTTTTCTTTCTGCTTTCTCTAAAGCCACTAATTTTTGCTCCATGCTCTAGAAATTCCTCCCAGGTTGTTCCTGTAAAGAGATCCAGCCAGTACTTTCTGCTCATTACGGCTCCTCTTGGCTAATTTATCTTGCTGCTCGTCAAACAGATGGATGCAAAACAAGTTAAAATAGCTTTAGGCTTGAACGGGGAAGGTTCCATCCAATGAAGCGCTCTGATTATTGGCGAAGAGGTAAAGAACTCAGTTTAGGCTCATATCCATTATTTGAAGTGGTTCTGGGCATGTTTAGGATTTCTTTTCGATTACTATTTAAATTCACCTCAAATTTAAATAAAAGGTGGGCACAAAACCATGCATAAACCTTTGTACTTGAACTCAATACACCTAATTAAGGTATTTATGACAAATAGATCATACTACTCGATACGCACTGGAAAAAATCCGTATTCCTCCAAAATCGAATTGCCGATTTTGCTCAGGCTTTTCCATGATCTATTTTTAACATTCTGGAACAAGGACTATTTTCAAGAGACATTTGGCTATTACTGCGTTGATGCAGGTGATGTCCAAGGAACTTTGGGTTCCGATATTGAAGCACAAATGTTTCTTATTTTTCGCAAATCAAATTTGTGGCCAATAGAAAGCAAGTGCTTAAATTACTCAGAAGATGATCTCTTCGATATTATTGAATTCATCTACGATTCGATATCGAAGCCAATTGATGGTTGGTATCATGATTATAGTTCTTGTGGATGGCACTATACAAAATTCGACAGAAATACGGGCCGGGAAGAATTTCGTTCACAGGTAAATATACTTCTTCGAGACTATTTGGATGGCTTTGAACTTTCAGAGAATGGAGAGATTCTGGCTTCTATTGAGGATGGACTTGATGATTTAGTGAAAGAGCAATTAGTGGAATACGATCCTAAGAATATAGATAGTAGGATCGAAAGCGCTAAATTAAAATTCAGGCGTTATCGTTCTTCTCAAGAAGAAAAACGTGATGCTATTAGGGACTTGGCAGACGTCATGGAATTCCTTCGCCCTCAAATAGAAAAAGTTCTCAGTTCAAAGGATGAGAATGATTTATTTAGTATTGCAAATAGCTTTGGAATTCGGCATCATAATGATAAACAGAAAACCGATTACGACAGATCGATATGGTATAACTGGATGTTTTATTACTACTTGGCGACAATACATACAATAATAAAATTAATTAAAAATAAATAGAGAATTTATTTAGTCATTAAATCCCTATTTCGCCCTTTTCTTCATCGCTTCCACAAAAGCCAAAAACGGCGGCGACGGCTTGCCCGGCCTCGACTTCATCTCCGGGTGGAACTGCGAAGCGAAGAAGAATGGATGCTCGGCGATCTCGCAGATCTCCATCAGATCCCCGTTGGTGCCCGAGAAGATCATGCCCTTCTCCTCAATCTGGGCGATGTAAGCGGGATTGACCTCGTAGCGGTGCCGGTGCCTCTCCACGATCTCGTCTTTGCCGTAGATCTTGTGAGCCAGGCTGCCCGCTTTCAGGTGGGCCGGATAGTTGCCTAATCTCATCGTCGCGCCCATGTGCCTGATCTTCTCCTGCTCCGGTAGAAGCGCAATCACCGGGTTTGGCGTGGCCCCAAACTCCGTGCTGCTGGCGTCCTGCAGGCCGCAGACGTTTCTGGCATACTCGATTACTGCAAGCTGCATGCCAAAGCATATGCCAAGATAGGGAACCTTCATCTCCCTGGCGTACTGCACGGCCTTCATCTTGCCCTCCGTGCCACGGGAGCCAAAGCCGCCCGGAACCAGGATGCCGTCCGACTCCCGCAAGATGATATCAGCCGAGCCGTGCTCCAGCTCCTCGGCATCAATCCACTGCACGTCGATCTTCACCCCGGCCTCAATGCCGGCGTGCTTGAGGGCTTCCCGGATGGAGAGGTAAGCATCCTCCATTGGGTCGGCACACTGCGATCCGACAGTGTACTTGCCTACGATGGCCACCTTTACTGTGCCCTGGGTGGAATCCATCTTCTGCACGAACTCGTCCCAGTCCTTCCTCTCTTCCAGGGGGAAGAGCCGCATGGCCTTCATCAGATACCTGGCCAGGCCCTCTGCCTCCATCTGCAAGGGGACGCGGTATATGTCGTCGGAATTGTGGGCGCTGATCACCGCCTCCATGGGAACGTCGCAGAAGTGGGCGATCTTGTGCTTGGTCTCCTCCAGCAGGGGCCGCTCGCATCTTACTACTATCATGTCCGGCTGCAGACCGAGCTGGCGCATCTCTTTCACGCTGTGCTGGGTGGGCTTGGTCTTCTGCTCTCCGTCCACGGTGGAAGGGGCGAGGGTGACGTGCACGAAGAATATGTTGCCCGACTCCTCATACTTGAGCTGGCGCATGGCCTCCAAGAAGGGCATGGACTCGATGTCGCCGACGGTCCCGCCGACCTCAATCAGGCAGATCTCGCAGCCTCCGTCCCTGGAAACCTGGCGAATGCGCCTCTTGATCTCCTCGGTGATGTGGGGGATGATCTGCACCGTCTTGCCCAGATACTCGCCTCTGCGCTCCTTCTCGATTACAGTGCTGTAAACCTTGCCGGTGGTGATGTTGTGGTCGCGGGTAAGTTCCACATCCAAAAAGCGTTCGTAGTTGCCGAGATCGAGATCCACCTCGCCTCCATCCCGGAGGACGTAAACCTCGCCATGCTGGAATGGACTCATAAGTCCAGCATCGATGTTGATGTAAGGATCAATTTTGATGGCTGTAACCTTATAGCCCCTGTTCATGAGCAGCCTGCCGATGGACGCCGCAGTAATGCCCTTGCCAAGCCCACTCATAACCCCGCCTGTGACCACAATGTATCTCATAAATTACATCTCACGCCTTGAGTAGCGTTGCCGCTCCGTATATGATAAGGGTGACGATCAGGATAGACGATGCTAAAGCGCCGGGAAACTCGGGAATGCTTTCTGTGATGAACGTCAAAACCAAAACGATAACCAGCGACAGGAATATGGCCACAGGGATGACCTTTAGAGCCCCAAGAGCGCCCAAGCCGCTCAATTTGTCCAGATAAATTGCCTCGGGTCCCTCATCCTGCTCGACATACACCTCGGGCTCTTCTGGGGCTTCGGAGGCTCTTTCCTCCCGATCAGCAGCGGAAACAGGTATCTCCCGGTTCTCTCTGCCCGGTTCCTGCGAGAAGCCCTGGTAGCGGTCCTCATAACCGGAGGTGGACCTCTTCCACCCATCCTTCCTTTCTTCCGTCCCCTCCTCTTCCTTCCACACATCCTTCCTCTCTTCTTGCTCTCCGAGAGGTACCTTCCGGGGGATGAAACGCGGGCTTTCGTCCTGCCTGTTACCTGGGTCTACAAAACGATCATCAATACGGGCCTTAAAGCGAGGTTCAACGCGGCTATTATTAGTATCATCATTATTATCATCACGCTCTTCACCATTGCCGCAGTATCGATTTTCAACGCTATCGGCGTCTCCACGATCTATATCGACACGGCTTCCTGCCGGCTTTTTGCCGCGCTTCTCCCCGCGGCTTTCTATCCCGCCGGCCCTTTGCGAACGGGTGGCGGATCGGTATCTTTGCAGGTCTTTATCGCGAGAGAATGCTATACGCCGTGGCTCCTTTTCCTCTTCCTTATCTTCGTTCTCGCCTTCGTCCTCGTCTTCGTCTTCGGATCGCTTTACTCGCCTGATTCCCCGGGAGTCTTCCTCTTCCTCATCCCCGTCCTCATCATATGCATCATCTCGGTCCCCGCCGCCTCTCCGGGCCGCAAGATCTGCATCCTCGTCTTCCTCTTCATCGTCTATCAATTCCTCGTCCCCCCGCGGGCCTGGGTCTTCCAGATCGTCGCCCGGATCTTCAGAATCGCGCAGCAAAGTGATAGGCACCCGGCTCTCTCCACTGGGGCCGGAGAGAAGAATCTCGCCGTCCAGACGCTTCTTGTTGTCCGGCATCCTGGCCAGGATGGGTATGATCTCTTCCATGACTACATAGTGATCCGGCTTCTTCAAACGCACCGCCTTTAAGACGGGACTGCTGGCCTGCAGAGAAACATTAGACGGCTCCCCGTGATTGACGACCTTGAGATTGAATATGGTCTCCTCACCGGGAAGAAGACGAAGAACTATGGGCCTGGCCGCACCGGTGCCATTGTTGATGTGAACAACATGATCCAATGCCAAGACTCCCCCTCACTACATATCACATAATATTATATAAATATTTTGCTAGTGGAGCTTCCAGTATTTCGGCAGGCGGGCTTTGCAGGCATGCTTTTCTGATGCCTGGCCTCTTTCTCGGCCAGCCGATCTAATCTCTCAGATCGGGCGGCAGCATATTGGGTATGCCGTCTTCAATAGGATAGCATTCCCGGCAGGCCTGACAGCAAAGCTTGCCCGTCACAATCTCCTTCTCGTTCTCTTCGAATATCTCCA
>JALNZQ010000183.1 GCA_023229165.1 Methanothrix sp. | reverse complement strand
AAAGATGAATAAAGAAGTATTAGCAAAAATAATAATATTTTTAGAACATGATAATTGGGCATCCTTGCTTGTTGAAATCTAGGTGAATAGTTTGTGAAAACATATTTACATCTATCTGAATGTGATATTAGCAAGTACAATTGTGCTTCGCTTTCCGCTAATATCCTACCTAACATTGGCCCTCCCTACAATCCTACAATCATTCATCTGTATCAAAAGAGCATTATATAACAATATCGGTGGCTTTAAATTTGTTAATGTATATTAGATTTTAGTGATTAAAAATGTATACTTATCAAAGAGTTGCGCCAATACGATTAGTAATAAATTGACATTAATACCATTTAAAAATAGAAAATTAGGCCAGCACCTTCGCGCTCTCTATCTTCACCTCTTTTACCGGCTTGTCACTGGCTCCCGTCTTCACCTTGCCCATGGCATCCACCACATCCATGCCCTCGATCACTTTGCCAAAGACCGGATGCTTGCCGTCCAGGAAGTTATTGTTCACCAGATTGATGAAGAACTGGCTGCCGCCCGTGTTGGGCCCGGCGTTGGCCATGCTGATGGTGCCGCGATCGTTCTTGTTCTTGCGGGAAAGCTCGTCCTTGATGGCATAGCCAGGTCCCCCACAGCCCGTGCCGGTAGGGTCTCCGCCCTGAATCATGAAGCCGGATATAATGCGGTGGAAAATGACTCCATCATAAAATCCCTTCTCCACCAGCTTTTGGAAGTTTCCCGATGTGATGGGCGTGTCCTCGTAAAGCTGCAGTGTGATGTCGCCCATGTTGGTCTTGAGCAGTACTTTAGCTCCGCCTGCGTTTGTTGTGCCTTCTGCCATTTTTATCAATCCTATTAATTATGAGATAATCTTTGCCTCGATTATCTTTACCTCAGTGAGCGGCCGGTCATTGGCGTCTTTGTCAACCTTGCCGATGGCATCTACCACATCCATGCCTGCGATCACTTTTCCGAAAGCGGGATGCTTGTCGTCCAGGAAGTTGTTGTCCACCAGATTGATAAAGAACTGGCTGCCGCCCGTGTTCGCACCGGCATTGGCCATGGCGATGGTGCCGCGATCGTTTCGGTTGTGATCGGTGAACTCATCCGCAATGGTGTAGCCCGGTCCGCCCATGCCTGTGCCCTCCGGATCTCCGCCCTGAATCATGAAGCCGTCGATGACTCTGTGGAAGATTACCCCGTTGTAGAATCCCTGCTCGACGAGCTTTTGGAAGTTTCCAGTGGTAATGGGCATGTCGTCGTAAAGCTGGATTGTGATGTCACCCATGCTGGTCTTCAAAAGAACTTTGGTCGCGTTATCCTCTCCTGCCGCAGACGCAGAGCATACGGCCACGGCCAGCACCAGAATGCTGACGGCTAAATAGAATCTGAGTCTCATCAGAGAAGTTCGTTATATCTAGAATAAATTAAGCTTTCCCAAGAAGGCCCATGAGTCTAAAGCAGATCAATGAGATCCTCTTTGTCTAGTCCAGCTTCTTTGATAAGCTTACTCAAGGTTCCTTTAGGCACATTCTTGCTGTGTATGGGTACAATCGCTTTCTTATGGGTTTCTGGATGAAAGTAGATGCAATGACTGCCAGTGGTTCGCTCAAGAAGGAAACCTGCTTTCTCCAGCGCTTTTGCTAGCTTCTGAGACGAGATTGATGGCAGCTTAGGCATGAGCTTGGATTTCTATGGTACGTTCTATTACGGATTCGTCAGTTGGGACCTCTTCACCATGAGAAATAAGCGTTTCAACATAGATTTCGATGGCATCTCTTACCATTTCCAAAGCTTCCTCGATGGTATTTCCAAAAGTGACGCATCCGGGAAGTGATGGAACCCATGCCGTGTATACCTTGTCGTCAGGTTCCCACCGGAGCATCACATGATATCGCAACATATTCATCGAACAAATTATTACATTTTCGAATATAACTACTCTCTGCCGTCTCATCAAGATCCTGAAGGAAATCTGGCCACTCCTTACGTCTTCATGGCCCGAGTCTCGTCGATCACGATGTAATCCTTGATGGCCACCACGGAGCCGAAGGGGATGAGCACAAACCTTCCGTCTTCCCTGTACTTCATGCGATTCAGCTCCTTGTTCGGCTTGACCAGCAGATCCACCAGCTTTCCGGTCTGCACCTCAAAGATCACATCCTCCAGCTCGCCTAACACCATGCCGTCGATGTTTACGATCTCTTTTCCCGCAATGCTTCCCGAGAACACCTTTGCCATACCCCTCGCCTGACCCCTTTGATTTGATTAATGTATTATGTATTACCTGTAGCCGATGAGCGAAGCGGGCTCAACCTTAATTCCGCCCTTGAACCTCTCGCTGATCCTCTCATAGTAGCTGACCATATTCTCCTCGACGCTCGGCCTGACCTTCTTCAAAGACTCGCGAAAGTGGTTCATCTCCACCTTTGCCCCATCCTCACGCAGGGCCAGCATGGCCGCCTCGCGACAGAGCGAGTCCAGGTCCGAGCCCACGTAGCCTTCCGTCAGCTCCGCCAGCTCCTCTAAGTTTACATCCTCGCCTTTGGGCATCTTCGCAGTTTGAATCTTGAGAATCTCATGCCGCCCCAATTTATCGGGCGGCCCCACCAGAAGCATGCGATCAAACCTTCCGGAGCGCAGCAACGCCGGGTCCAGGATATCCGGCCGGTTCGTGGCACCTATGACCACCACATCTTTGAGCGTCTCCAGGCCGTCCAATTCTGCCAGGAGCTGATTTACTACCCGCTCCATGACGTGGCTGCCTTCATCAGTGCCCCGAATGGGCGCAATGGAATCCAGCTCGTCGAAGAATATGATGGCAGGAGAGACTTGCCTCGCTTTCCTGAAGATCTCACGGATGGCTTTCTCCGACTCACCCACCCACTTGGAGAGCATCTGCGGCCCGCGCACGCTGATGAAGTTGGCAGCAGTCTCGTTGGCCACCGCCTGGGCGATCATGGTCTTTCCCGTGCCCGGCGGACCGTAGAGCAGAACGCCCTTGGGCGGACGTATGCCCATCTGGCGGAACTTCTCCGGCTGCTTAAGGGGCCATTCGATGGCCTCGATCAGCTCCTGCTTGATCGATCCCAGGCCGCCCAGATCACTCCAGTGCACGCGCGGCACCTCCACCAGGACTTCTCGCATGCTGGAAGGCTCGATCTCCTTTAGAGCTTCCTCGAAGTCCTCTTTCATAACCAGCATCTTTTCCACGATCTCGGGTGGTATCTCGTCCTCAGTGGTCAGATCAGGCAGATAGCGGCGCAGCGCCCTCATGGCCGCCTCCTTGCAGAGCGCATTTATGTCGGCCCCCACAAAGCCGTGCATTCTGTCCGCCAGGCCCTCCAGGTTCACGTCTTCAGAGATGGGCATGCTACGCATGTGGATCTGCAGGATCTCGATTCGTCCGGATCGATCAGGAACTCCGATCTCGATCTCCCGGTCGAATCGGCCCGGCCGGCGAAGTGCCGGATCGATGGCCTCTTCCCGATTGGTGGCACCGATCACCACCACCTGGCCGCGCTCTTTTAAGCCGTCCATCATGGCCAGGAGCTGCGCCACCACGCGCCTCTCCACCTCGCCTGTGACCTCACCTCGCTTGGGGGCGATGGAGTCGATCTCGTCGATGAAGATGATGGAAGGTGCTGCCTTTTGGGCATCATCAAATATCTCTCTAAGCCGCTGCTCGCTCTCGCCGTAATACTTGGACATTATCTCCGGCCCGGCTATGGAGAAGAAATTGGCGCCACACTCATTGGCCACCGCCTTGGCAATGAGAGTCTTTCCCGTGCCCGGCGGACCGTAGAGCAGAACGCCCTTGGGCGGCTCGATGCCCAGTTTTTGAAATACCTCGGGATGCTTTATGGGCAGCTCAATTACCTCTCGCACGCGCTGCACTTCAGAGCGCAGGCCGCCCACGTTCTCGTAGGTGGTTCCGGTGGCTTTGACGGAGCGAACGCTCTTGGCCGGCTTTTCCAGCAACAAGATCTCGGTTCGCTCGCATATGATCACCACACCATCCGGATGGGTCTCGGTAACCACGAGCGGCACAGCCTCCATGCGCCCCACAAAAGGATGGGCTGCAGAGCTCATGATGGGAAGAATATCGCCTGCGACGACCGGTCGCTTCAGAGTCTGGCGGCGGATCATATCTGCCGCCTCATCTCCATAATGCATGTGCGAGCCGGAGGGCGGAGCCAAGACGACCCGCTGGGCGTCGGCGAACTTGGCCTTGCGAATCTTCACTTTGTCCCCAATGCCCACTCCCGCATTCTGGCGAATGAAGCCGTCTATCCTGATGTAATCCTGAGACCAGTCCTGCCGGTCGGCGCGCCAGACCTTGGCTGCCGTAAGTCTCTTTCCCTCTATCTCAATGATGTCTCCGGGAGAAAGCCGCAGCGTAAGCAGAGCATTGGGGTCCAGGCGAGCGATGCCCCGGGCTGAGTCATTGGGATAGGCTTTGGCCACCTTGAGCAGAATATCCTTCACTTCCCGCACACCTCGTCTTTATTTTAACCCAAGCGATATAAGTTTATCCGACTTCGAAGCCGATTTAGTCGGTTTATTTGATGGTAATATCTAAATAAGGTCTCCTAAGAAGGAAGCTCCATGGTTTTGGGCCCATTGCAGGAGCTAATAGCTGCCGCGCGCGGTGAAATCGAGGTCGATCTCCTTCTGGCGGGAGGCTATGTCGCCAATGTTCTCTCCGGCGAGGTGTACCGGACGGATGTAGCCATTCATAAAGGCCGGATTGCTGGCTTTGATTGCTCCAGCGCAGCCCTCGTTCTGGAGCTGGACGGCAAGATTATCGCACCTGGATTCATCGACGGGCACGTGCATATCGAGAGCGCCATGGTTACAGTGCCAGAGTACGCGCGAGCAGTCGTGCCAAGGGGAACCACCACCGTGGTTGCTGATCCGCACGAGATCGCCAATGTCTGGGGCGAGGCGGGCATCAAATACATGCTGCAGTCATCCAGAGATATTCCACTGAACGTCTTTGTCATGCTCCCCTCTTGCGTTCCCGCCACCAATCTGGAGAGCGCGGGAGCGGCCCTGGGTGTGGACGCACTGGCCGGGCTCTTGCCGGAAGAGAGGGTCCTGGGACTGGCCGAGGTCATGAACTATCCGGGAGTCATCTTCCGCGATGCCGAAGTGATGAAGAAGCTTGCTCTGGCCGGTCGCCGGCCCGTGGACGGGCACGCTCCGGGCCTGACGGGCCGAGACCTTTCGGCCTACATCTCAGCAGGAATCCGTTCCGACCACGAATGCACCACGATTGAGGAAGCCCTGGAGAAGCTGCGCTCAGGGATGCACATCATGCTGCGAGAGGGCAGCGCAGCCAAGAATTTGCTCGATCTGCTGCCTCTGGTCACCGCCCAGAACGCCCGCCGGTTCCTCTTCGTCTCAGACGACCGGCACCCGGCAGACATCCTTCAAGAAGGGCATATCGACTTCATGGTGAAGACGGCCATCGAGCAGGGCCTGGATCCCATCATCGCCCTGCAG
>JALNZQ010000182.1 GCA_023229165.1 Methanothrix sp. | reverse complement strand
TTTCCCGCCCGTACACGAGCGCACAGGCGAGCCCCCGAGCCCGAGCGGCACTCCAAAGCGAGGCCCCGGCCCGGAGGAGCAGCCAGCCATCGCCAAAGGCAGCCCACGAGCGAGCCTGCGGCGATCAAGTGATTGTCACGTGACTTGGGATCGGCAATAGGTCAAATGTCCACACAAAAGTCTTTATGCGTTCTTTGTGCCTTAGTGCCTTTGTGGTAATGTTCGATAAGTTCGAAATATATTTATTATCCTCGGTGGAAGCTAAATCAAAACTTAGCAGACCTACCTACGGAGAAGTGAAGAAGAAATGGATGAGTTTGAAGATTTTCAATCCAGGCAAAGCAAGGCTCTGGAATACTGCAAAAAGCGCATGGACTGGTATGGAAAATCTAGGGATCGAAATCGTACGGCATTCCAAATATCGCAAGGCATGGCTTTAACACTTAGTGGGGTGACTCCCGTGCTCATATTATGGAGCGATTTACCCAAGACCATTCAGGCTCTTCCTGCGGCACTTGCTGCGATCCTCACTGGGCTGAACGGCATCTTTCACTGGAGGAATAATTACATAATTTTTGCTTATACTTGGAACAATCTAGCGAATGAAAAGATAAAATATGTGACAATGGCGACGGAGGATTACGGACCTAAAGTAGATAAAGAGAATGCCCTGAGCAACTTTGTTTCTAATATTGATAAACATATCGTAAATGAGGTGCAGGAATGGCGCGCAATTAGAAACAAGGAAAACCCGAAATAAACACATAAATTTGAATTCTGCCCGGGGATCGGGCTTCTTGCTGTTCCTTTTGAGCACCGCCAAAAAGCCCTCGTAATCGTGCTCGTAGTAGCTTTGCAGTTTTGTTTTTGGCGTCAGTTCCTCTACCTTTGCGCCCAGGTAGCCCTCCAGCCAGCCCAGGAAGCCTTTGATCTCCGTCTGCTTTTGCCTGTTCATCTCCAGCATCTTCTCCGCCAGGAAGGCGAGAAGGTCGTGCACGACATCCGAACGCTCCTGGCTTGCGATGAAATTGCCTATCTCGTCCTTGGGCAGGCATTTGCCAGGGAGGCCTGTGATTTCCGTGAATTTGCCATTGGCATAGAGCTGCTGACGGGCCTGGGCGGGCGCGCTCGGGCGCGGGGGTGGCGGCAGAGATGCAATGGAATATCCGGCTACAAAAAGTCTTTTACCTTTCATTGTTAGATAGTATTATTGATATGGAGACAAAGGAATTAATTCAAAAGGAGATTGATGTTTTCCCTGAGCCTTATCTAGAAGAGATACTCGATTTTATTCATTTTTTGAAGGGAAAA
Source organism: Methanothrix sp. (assembly GCA_023229165.1). Lineage (GTDB taxonomy): Archaea > Halobacteriota > Methanosarcinia > Methanotrichales > Methanotrichaceae > Methanothrix. The sequence goes on along the minus strand of JALNZQ010000182.1, from coordinate 4,200 downwards.
GCATCAAAGAAAAGAATGGAGACTGCGATATTAAGTGAATCTGTGCTTGCAAAGGATTGGCTAAGCCCAGAGGAGGATGAAGCTTGGAAAAATTTGTGAAAGGAGATGTGGTCGTCGTGCCTTTTCCATTCTCAGATTTGACGGAGGCAAAAAGACGTCCTGCCCTCGTACTGGCAGAACTCGACGGAGAGGATAGAATTCTTTGCCAGATAACGAGTCAGCAATTCATGGATAGATATGCGGTTCCCCTAAATGAATCCGACTTCGAAGAAGGGTCTCTCCGGAAAATAAGCAATATACGGCCAAATAGGATATTTACTGCTGACTGCAAGATAATTCTATATAAAGCGGGCCGCATTAATCCTGATAAGATCGATGAGGTTCTGAAAAAGGTAATAGATATTCTAGCTAATTAATTCATATGCTTCCTTCCACAATCGCAATCTCCCCTTCCGTCAGCCCGTACAGCCTTTGATCTCCTTCTGCTTCTCCTTGTTCATCTCCAGCATTCTTTCCGCTAGGAAGGCGAGCATATCGTGCACCACATCCGATTTTTCCTGTTCGGCGATGAAATTGCCTGCCTCGTCCTTGGGCAGGCAGGCGTCCACCTGGGTCAGGATCTCCGTGAATTTGCCCTCGGCGTAGAGCTGCTGGCGGGCCGCGGCGGGCGCGGGGGTGGTGGAATCGCCCATCTGCGTGAATCTAAATGGTTCCGGAAATATTGGGATTCTATTCTTCAGCCTCGCCAGTGTTCTTTGGTCCGCTTGAAGATATCTTCCACACTCTGATTTTCGTAAAGCTTTTTTGAGACTTCAACGTAATCGGTTGGCTCACGGTGGAAGAGGGCTAGGAATCTAAGAGCTTCTGTGGGGCCTAAAGCCTTATTCAAAGCATCCACTCCACGAACTCTAAGTTCAGATTCGTCAATTGCCTTGGCCCTTTCGGTCATTGATCCTCCTGTCTAATGTAATCCACGGGGTTTAAGATCGTCATTTTCAATCCTAATTTCTTAGCCTGGCTCACAAGTCTATTGTCGCAACTTATTGCTTAATTTCATTCATCTTCATCTCTTCAGCGCAAAACAAATCCTCTGCAGCGCCGTGGCATTGGCCAGCACCACTGTTATTGCTATGACTGCTACCAGCCACTGGGTATTGAAAAGCCCCAGGAACATTCCAGTGTAAAGCAGCATGAGTCTTTCAAACCGCTCCAAAAGCCCGCCCATCTTCTTCAGCTCAGCCTCGCCCTTCACTATGCCCCGGTGATCGGCATAAGCCCGCACGAATGTGGTCATGAGCGATCCGAAGAAGAGCAGCATAAACCAGGCCTCGTAAGGCAGCCCGAGAAACTCGCCTTTTCCCAGGTAGAAGAGCAGCCCCAGGTAGAGCATCAGCTCGACATACCTGTCCACCACTCCGTCCAGAAAGGCTCCCTTGGCCGTGGACTGGTGAGTCACCCGGGCCACAGTCCCGTCCACGATGTCGAGAAAGGCAGACAGTGCGAAGAGCACCAGTCCCCAGGCCAGTCGCCCGTCCATCAGGGCTGCCATCCCCGCCAGCGCCGGGGCCAGAGAGAGCAGCGTCCAGGCATTGGGTGAGAGGCCAAAAGCAGCCAGCCCGCCTGCCAGCCTGTCCGTCTGCTCCGATTTGAATTTGGCTTTAAGCATTTTTCATCGTCTCTAAATCAAATTCTCTACATCAAATTTTAAAGGCCGGAGAGGAATATCTCTATCCTGTCCAGCGCCTCAATCAGCTCCTCACGGGATGTGGCATAGCTGCAGCGCAGCAATCCTTCTCCGCTCGGCCCGAAGACGCTGCCCGGCACCACCGCCACCTTCTGTTCTTTGAGAAGCCGCTCCGCGAACTCCTCTGAGGAAAGCCCCCAGGCTTTCACGGATGGGAAGGCGTAAAAGGCTCCCCTGGGCTCGAAGCAGTCCAGACCGATGCGATTTAAGCCGGAGACGAACATGCGCCGGCGCAGGTCGTACTCGTGCTTCATGTGCAGCATCTCCTCCTCGCCCTTTTGCAGGGCTTCGATTGCCGCCACCTGGGCCATGGTAGGCGCGCTGAGCATGGTATACTGATGCACCTTGGTCATGGCTCCTACCATGGCCGGATCGCCCAGCGCGTAGCCTACGCGCCAGCCGGTCATGGCATGCGACTTGGATAGGCCGTTCAGGATGACTGTTCTCTCCTGCATGCCCTCCAGCTGTGCGAAGCTGACGTGGCTGCCTGAATAGGTGAGCTTGGAATAGACCTCATCGGAAATGACGAGAAGATCGTTCTCAACAACGACGTCTGCCAGATCTTCCAGATCGGAGCGGGTCATAATCGCTCCCGTGGGATTGTTGGGGTAGCTGAGCAGCAGGGCGCGGGTCTTGTCCGTAACCGCCGCGGCAACGTCCTCCGGCTGCAGCCGGAATTCATCCTCCAGGTGGGTGGGAACTGTCTTCACCACTCCCCCGGCCAGAAGGATGTCCGGGGCGTAGGCCACATAGCAGGGCTCGGGCAAAATGGCCTCGTCGCCCGGGTTTAGCGTGGCGCGAAATGCCAGGTCAACTGCTTCGCTGACGCCGGTGGTGATCAGTATCTGCTCGGCCGGATCGTAATCAAGGCCCAGATCAGAGCGTACCGACTCGCATATGACCTCCCTAAGTTCGGGCATGCCTTTGTTGGAGGTGTAGTGGGTGATTCCCGACTCCAGTGAATAGATGCATGCCTCGCGCACATGCCAGGGCGTGACGAAGTCCGGTTCTCCCACACCTAGAGAGATCGCCCCCTTCATCTCGCTTACCAGATCGAAGAACTTTCTTATGCCCGATGGGGGCATGTCTCTGACAATATTATTTAAATGCCGGTCGGCATTCCAGGCGGGTACGGATACGCTTTTCAGGCTCTGCTTCATGGAGATATCACCAATCTCTGGGGCTTGGGCTTTTCGGTAAGGATGACGCCGTGCTCCTTGTAGCTCTTGAGGATGAAGTGAGTGCAAGTCGATTGAACGCCTTCCAGGGGCGCGATCCTCTCCGCCACGAAGTAGGCGATGTCCTTCATGGACTTGCCCCGCACGGTGACGGATAGGTCGTGATCTCCCGAGATCAGCCGCACCGACTCTACCTCTGAGAAGTTGGCGATCCTCTCCGCCACGGCGTCGTAGCCCGTCTTTCGCTGCAGCGCTACCTTCAGCTCCAGGACGGCGAAGACAAAGCTCTGGTCGAGCTTCTCCCAATTGATCAGAGTGATATACTTTCTTATGACGCCGGCGTCTTCCAGCTCCTTGATCTCTCGGGCTACATCCGCCTCGGGTTTTCCCAGAAGCGCCGCGATCTCGGAAGGGGTTGTTTTGGCGTTTTCGGAAAGGATCTCCAAAATCTCGTTCATGAATTTCTGTATTTACCACGTTCATTCAATTATAGGCTTTGCGCTTACCAGAGTAGTAAGGATAATCATATACAATCGAAAGTTATTAATACTCTTATTACAACTGTATTAATATGAAACAGATGAGATGTCCCAAGTGCCACTATGGATGGGAGACGAGAGTAAGTAAGCCTAAAGCCTGCCCCAGGTGCAAAACCAGGCTGGATATGAAGAAGGTAAAGAAGGCCTGAAAGGAAAAATCAGGCCAAAATCTCTATCGCCTTTGATCTAATCTCTGTAATAAAATAACTAAAGATTGTGACTTTTTTTTTAACAATTTCGAAAAGCACATGATAAGAAAAAAGCCCCGAGCGTGATTCGAACACGCGACCTATTGATTACAAGTCAATCGCTCTGGACCAGCTGAGCTACCGAGGCGCTAATCTCGATTATTTTCCATCTTTACTTAAAGGCTTTGCCCTTGCCGGACCCTTCTTGCGCCGGACATTTTTCCAGGCCGCGCAGTAGAGAATAATTTGTGCCGGGATGCCGGCAGTCAAAGTCGCAAAGCAGCCTCTTCGCAGCAACGCGCAGGGCATCTGTATTGGACACATCACCGGCATCATCAAACCCGAGATCTTGCCCGATGGCATAAAGCCGCACCTCTTTTCCGGGAATACGCCGCAGTGGCTTTATCCATGCAACTTTTTGCTCATCTCTCTCAGAGCCTTTCGGTACGATTGCATCTACATCGCCCCGCAGATAGCTTATGAAGATATTCAGGGCCTCATCATCCAGGGTCTCGCCGGTGGCGAGAATGCCCGCCCCATTCTCCTCGGCA
>JALNZQ010000181.1 GCA_023229165.1 Methanothrix sp. | reverse complement strand
GCTCATTGCCCGGGCCCATCACTATAATGCACTCATCTACCATCCAACCGTTCAGTCTATTCGGGCCATGCTGCTGACCGCATTGGAGCGCGCCTTGAGCCGGATGGATGCGGATGAGGCAAAAAGCAGCATTGTTCTATTCTTTCGAGAGTTTACGGACCCCGATCTTCTGGATTTCATCCGGCAGAGGGGGGACGATACCTCCCGAGATCTCCTGGCACGCATAAAATATGGCCGAGAATTTCCCCTGGCTGCCAGGTTTGACCACAGGTCTCTGTCACCGGATATCAGAATGGCCCTCTCCACGGTTTCTCGCCATGGCCGCATGAGAAAGCTCTTCGAGGACGCCCTCGGCAAGAAATATGGCGCATTGGTGGATGTCACTGTGGGCAGCGGAGTGCCAAGGTCCATGAGAACGCAGGCGAATGGATTTTTTTATGACGAATCGGCCTTAGCGGCGGGCCTGGTCAAATCTTTGACCCGCCAGATCGCTATCTCCTTCTTCTCGGACGATCGGCCAAAGATATCACTAGAGGAGGTGAGGGATCAGGCAGAGCGGCTCCTCTCCTTTATTCGCTCTGAGAGCTACCTTCCCATTGACGGGCTACTGCTGCTATTTTATTCCCTGCATCAAATGCTTTCTGAGACTTACGGCCAGAAGATCCTCGTTCCCAGGATCAGAAACATAACCTGGCTCTACCGGACCGTGGCCAGGATAAAGGATCTGGGTCCGGCTAGCCTGTGTGGCCTTTTCGACTATTCTTTTCATTCCGATTATGGCTTTCCCTATAGCGAGAGGCTTTTTGAAGACATTCAGATCCTGGTGGCGGGCGGCATGATCTATCAGGACGAGCGGCACTATGAGCTAAATTCTCAGTGGCGGCAGCGATACGAGTACATGCTCACTGCTGACGGCATAAAGTACGCTGAAAAGGTGGCCGGCTCTTACAGCAAAGAAGCAGAGGCCCTGGCCAATCATCTCCGGTTGGAGAAGCATACCATTCCTTATGATGTGGTGAGCATTTATCTAAAGAGATATACAGGCAAAAAAGCCGACTGAAAACCCGGGTCAAAAAGAATGGGTTTGACAGGCTGCCAAAGAGACACCTGTCATGCGAATCTAATTGATCTCAGTTCATCTGGTGCTGCTTGTAGTGAGTCTGCTCGTATGTCTCTACAGGTGTGGATGGAGCCCATGCATCATTCAAGAACTGATAGATGCTCTCGCCTGTCCAGGCTACCGTCTTATCCTTTCCTGCTGCGCTGGCAGTGTAGATTGGAGATGAAGCCGCGGGTGAGGTGTAATTGTCTTTCAGGAAATCATAAATGGCATAGTTGGAGCTATTCAGGGTGGTGTTGTTGCGAGTCATGTTCCTCTGCACCCCAGTGGCCTGGCTTGCCAGCGGAGCTACGAAGGTGCTCGGCGTCCAGCTATCATTGAGGAAGGCGGCCATAGATGGTGTGGTCAACAGGGCGCTATCAGCCGGTTCGGCCATAGCATCGAGGCTATCATTTAATTTCTGCACTGCCATAATAGTGGGCATCATCCCACCGAGAGCCACCAGAGCAATTAGCACAAGTATAATATGTCTCATGGGGTTTGCATTATCCCTCAGGTATCCATAAAGCTTTCCGTCGGTTAAGGTCATTTCCGGGCAACGGATAATCGGCAATAGATAATAATTCGGAAGCATTTCATTTTCCGGTGATATCGTTTTTCAGTCTTGCAGGGTCTTCAGTTCGGCTGTGGTCGCTTGCGGGTGCTCTACTAGGTATGCGGCCACAGCTTTGCGGTGCACCAGCCGGCAGTTCACGCAGCTCCAAAACCTCTTTCCTTTTTTTGTTCTTACATACTTGCCAAGCTCTTCATCCTTGCATGGATATAAGGGGCAGAAGCAGTGCGTGCAGTCCTGATCAGGGAAGTGGTGGCAGGGATAATACTGGCAATTTTCTTTGCCTGTGGCCTGCAGCGGCTGGTCTGCTACCTCCCGGATCAGGCACGGATCATCGGTTACCAGTCCATCGGCCCCCAGCCGAAAAAGCCAGCTCGCCTCTTCTTTGCTATTGACAGTCCAGGGGTAGACCGCTATCCCCTGCTGATGCGCCTCCTTGAAGAGCCTGGCATTGACTCGCTTCGGAAAAATGGCCGTCGCTTTCGCCAAAATGGCCAGCTGCACAGGATTTATTGGCAACGATGAGATGATGATGCCTGTCTTGAGATCCGAAATGTCCGATAATTCGCGCAGGCTGCTATGATAAAAGGAGGTCACGATGCATTTTTTGCCAGAGAGAGCTTCGGCCACCAGTCCTTCCAGGCCCTCTTCTCTCATCTCCACCACCAGGCCCAGGCCAAGCTCCCCGGCCAGAGAAAGGGCCTCTTTTAGTGTTGCGATTCTCAGGCAGTCCATGCACTGGCCGGCGCCGCATCCAACCTGCAGGGCTTTTAGCTCCTCCAGACTGAGATCTCCAACCAGGCCGTTGCCATTGGTGGTTCTGTCCACGCGTTCATCATGCATCAAAACCAGTTCGCCGTCGCGAGAGAGCCTTACATCCAGCGCCACATAGTCGGCTTTGCACAAAGCGACAGCCCTGATGCCCGTCAGGGTGTTCTCCGCAGCTCTGGCCGCTGCTGCCCGGTGACCTATGACTAAAGCCATTAACCTGAAGACGACTGTAAAATATATCCATTTTTGCACAACGCTGGCAAAGGGTTATACTTCTAGAGAGACAGGGGTGAACCCTAATGCTGGATAATCTGGAGAAGTTTTGCAACCTTAAGAGGGATATCGCAGAGATCAACATAGACCCACTGCAGCGGGGCGGGATTCTGACGCAGCCGGCGCGTGCTGCTTTGATGGAATGGGGAGATGGTTACTCTGTCTGCGACTTTTGCGCCGGAAGGCTGGATCTCATCAAGACTCCACCAGTCGAGGAGTTCGTGCATGGCGTTCTTCCTGAATTCCTGGGCACGGATGAGGTGCGCGTCACCCATGGAGCACGCGAGGGAAAGTTTGCCGCCATGCATGCCCTTTGCGAGAAGGGCGACTTTGTGGTAATGGACGCAAATGCCCATTATACCACGATTTTAGCGGCTGAGAGGGCGGGCTTGAAGATAGAGTATGCGCCCTCCAGCAAAGAGCCCGACTATGCCATTTCTGCAGAGGGCTACATACAGGCCATCGAGCGGGCTTATGAGCAGAAGGGAAATGTGAGTTTGGCCGTCCTGACCTACCCGGACGGAAATTACGGAAACCTTCCTGATGTAGTGGCCATAGCAGACGCCTGCCATGACTACAGCGTGCCCTTTCTTCTCAACGGGGCTTACGCCGTAGGCCGGATGCCCGTGAATGCACAGAAAATGGGGGTGGACATAGTCGTAGGCAGTGGCCACAAGTCCATGGCCGCCTCCGGGCCCGTGGGCGTTTTAGGAGCCTCGGAGGAGTATGCGAAGGCCATTTTTAGGCTCTCTTCCACCAAGAAGAACAAAGAGGTTGAGCTCTTGGGCTGCACTGTGCGCGGCGCTCCTCTCTTGACGCTGATGGCGTCTTTTCCGGCAGTTGTAGAGCGTGTGCGTCGTTGGCCGGAAGAAGTGGAGAAAGCTCGCTGGTTTTCGGCAGAGATGGAGAAGCTGGGCATGAGACAGATGGGGGAGAGGCCCCATAACCACGATCTGATGTTCTTTATAGCGGAAAACCTCTATCAAATATCCTTGACGGCAAAGAAAGGGCGCTATTTCCTTTACCGGGACCTAAAGGAACGCGGCATCTGCGGCATCAAGCCGGGCCTCACTCGCCAGTTCAAGCTCTCCACCTACGGTCTTGCCATAGTGGAGCTGGAGAAGGTATTGCAGGCGTTTGGTGAGATCATAGAAACTTATGGCAAGGCATGAAAAAAGTATGCAGAAGCTTTATCATTACACGAGATTAAATAAGCTGATCTGGAGGAAGAAAAACGAATTGCAGTTCGCGATATGTCTCCTTGGTGCTGGTCACCTTTGCGCTGATTTTGGCTTTCATGGTGCCAGCCTGTGCCGGAGCAAATGAAACCTCTACCTACTGGTTTATGGAGGGGCTTGATCTTTACAATCAGGATAGAATCAATGATTCCCTGCAGGCCTACAATAGGGCTCTCGAGCTGGACCCAAATGATTTCGAGGCCTGGAACAATAAAGGAATTGATGAGGGCCTTTTAGGAAGGTACGACGAGGCACTCCAGTCTTTTGGGAATGCAGTGGCCATCAATGAGTCTTATGCCGAGGCTTGGTACAACATGGGTGTGATTTATGACTATAAGGGGTACTACTACACAGCCGTCCAGGCATACAAGAGAGCCACCCAGATCGATCCATCCTATCAAAAGGCACTGGTAAGAAGAAGTGTCGATACGGATATCGTAATGGGCCGTTCGCACTCCTGCGCCTGTAAGGATCCGATCCTATTGGTCTAGATCTCCTGATCACCTTTGTGGGTGCTTTGTGAACTTTCTTGCAAGTTTCACAAAGCGCACAAAGACGTGACCTGTTAATGTACCGTTACGATTGTACCCTTACGACACAACAAAGATCCATTCTAATACATTCATTTAGATGGGTATCCCGCTGATATCTCCGACTCCGGTCTGGATCTTATCCGCGTACTGGTGAATGTCAACGAATCTTGAGGCCGGATTTGCCGTCTCTGCAGATGCGTTCGAGGCAGCCGTGTTTTCAACAACGACAGGGGCCGGAGTCTCAACTTTGGGCTCCTCGATGATGGCAGGGGAGTAGCTGGATGTATCCGGGCTGATCCACATGGCGCTGAAGGTGCCGCTGCCCACTTTCTTTCCACCACTGATCTGGGTGAAGTTGCCGTTGATGGTATCATTGGCATAGGTTCCAGCCATCTTGGTGGTGATGCTCTCTTTGTCCTTCAGAGCGGACAATGTCAGCTCTACCTCGTTTTCTGTGACGGAACCCACGACGTCGGCATTCCAGGCTTTTCCATCCTCGGGCTCACACTTGGCCTGGCCGTACAGCTCGCTTCCTTCTTGATTGAGGACCATGGTAATGGGGCTGATCTCTATGCCTGTAAAAGACCAGATGTAGTTGAGATTGGGACCAGTACCCGTCTGTGTTGCATTGGCCGCAGCCGTCTCGTTCACCGGGATACTTTCATTTGTCGAAATGGTCTCCGTAATACTCGTATTGTTGTCGGTCTGCCCCAGGGACAGGCCGGTGAAGAGGGATACAAGCAGCAGAGAAAGAATAATGCTTTTCTTATTCAATAATATGCCTCCGATTTATTTCCACTTTTCAGCGATAGGTTTTTCGTCATTTGCCTACAACGCCACCCTGTTTAACCTTCTCCTTTATAAACTTTTCACCTGCGTATATACCTGTACCATCAGTTAATAACTACGCAATACAATAGGATTTACGGTGAATTTGTTTGAAGGTTGGCCGACTTCTCGTCAAGATTAACCGAATCTGCGCCTGGATGCTTCTCATCTTCATGATCATCTTCCTCATCTCCGGATATGCC
>JALNZQ010000180.1 GCA_023229165.1 Methanothrix sp. | reverse complement strand
TTATAAACACAATGGCTTGCATGCCGCAATTCTAACATCAATACTCATTGCATGCTTCAACCTTAAATCGGTTTCATGTCCATCCCCGCAGCAGAGCTGCGGGGTATTCAAAATAATAAAAAGCAGGACGGTGAGCAATGAAAGAGACATTCGATAGGCTACTCTATTGTTGATCATTGGCATTTCCCTCCAGACAATTTGTTGTGCGTCTTTTTCTTCTTTATAAACATATGCGCTTACTATTTTTGTTTATGTTAGCAGATATGACTAACATATTAATTCTTTGCGCTTTCATTTCCAGGGTTTATCAGGTGGATTAGGCCGAAGATGCTCGATTTTTCTTCTGCCTTCAGTCATGCCAGTATTAAAGTGATTTGAGAGGAAAGAGGCAAATGTCGGAATGTTGCCGAAGGATTATGAAAAAGTATGAGCTGATGGGTGCTCACATCCCCAGGCGGATGTGCTTCGTTTCCAAATAAGCATCCAGGCCATGGTGCCCCAGCTCCCGGCCCAGGCCGCTCTCCTTCCGCCAACCCAAGGGCGCTTGCAGGTCCACCACGCTGTTGACATTGATTCCAACTCCTCCCGCCTCCAGCCCTTCTGCAGCGCGCAGGGCCGTCTTGAGGTCATTGGTGAAGACATAGGCTGCCAGGCCGTACTCGCTATCGTTAGCCAGAGCTATGGCCTCCTCCAGCGTCTTGAATTTCATAATGGGAGCCACTGGCCCAAAGGTCTCCTCTCGCATCACTCTCATGCTGTGGTCTGCCTCGCCCAGCACCGTGGGCCGGAAGAAGTAGCCTTTCTCAAAAGCCTTGCCCTCCGGTTCCCGCCCGCCCGTGAGAAGCTCTGCCCCTTTTTCAATCGCATCGGCCACATGCTCCCGCGTTCTCTCCCGCTGCTTCCGGCTGAACATGGGCCCCAGGTCCACATCCGGCTGCAGGCCGTCGCCAATCTTGAGCCGCTCGGCGCACGAGATCAGCAACTCAGTGAACTGCTCGGCCACCTCCTGCGCCACATAAATTCTATTGACGCTGATGCAGATCTGGCCCATGTTGGAGAAGGCCCTCTGGGCGGCAGAGGCGGCAGCCGCCTCTATGTCGGCATCCGGACAGACGATGAAGGGCGACTGGCCGCCCAGCTCCAGGGAGACGCGCTTGATGTGCGCCGCAGCATGGGCCATGATCCAGCGACCTGTCTGTGTCTCTCCGGTAAAGGCGATCTTTCGGGAGATGGGATTTTCCACCAGCTCGGCGCCCACGATGCCTCCCGGCCCGTGCACCACATTGGCCGCGCCCGCCGGCAGGCCAGCTTCGCAGACGGCCCGCACAAACTCTGTAGCGGCCAGAGGAGCGAGGCTAGGGGGCTTGGCCACGAATGTGCAGCCGGCTGCGAGAGCGGGCGCGACCTTCCAGGCCAATAGATCGACGGGAAAGTTCCAGGGCGTGATGAGAGCGGCCACGCCTACAGGCTGCCTGAGCACGATGCTGCGGCTGTGCGAGGAAGAAATCCACTCGCCAAAGTTTCTCCTGCCCTCTTCGGCATAAAAGTCAAGGACATCCGCAGAGGATAGAACCTCCATTTTGGCATTTTTTAGGGGCTTGCCCATCTCCAGAGTCAGCAGCCGGGCAATCTCCTCCGCTCGCTCCCGAACCAGCCGGGCGGCTTCGTGCAGAAGATCGGCCCGTTTTAGGCTAGGCGTTGCTGACCAGATGGGAAAAGCCTTCTTGGCCGCCTGCAGAGCCAGCCGGGCATCCTGACGCGTGCCCACAGCCACTTCGGCCACAGGCTGCTGGTTGGCCGGATTGCGGATGATTTCGACTCTGCCGGATGAGGAGGCGACCTCTTCGCCGTTGATGAGCATGTGAGATTGTTGCATAAACGACCTCTTGGTTGAATGCTACTGATACTCACGAGCATCTATAGTCTTTGCTTTTAATTGATTAACGTTTATTAATATTATGAGCATTATATAACCATGATTGGTAAGAAACTGGATTACCCATCAGAGAAATGAAAAAACCAGAAAATTTGGAGGCTTGGATATGAACGGTTTTGTCGAATCTATTGATTCCTGGCGGGATTTCTATATGCTGACCGGTTCTGCATCTGCAACTCTCGTCGGCCTGATCTTCGTTGCAGTCACATTGCATATTGATGTCATAGCCGAGGCAAAAAAGTCAAGCGACATTCGCATGCTCGCAGAAGAGATATTTATAAATTTCTTGATGATTTTATCCTTTGCCTTCATTTTCGTAGTCCCGTCGGATACATCCACTGGAATAGGCTATCCGCTTCTTATTTTGGGCATAATACAAATAGTGCATACAGCCGCTTTGTGGCTGAGATTTTTAAGAAGAAAGGATGAGCATAGGGTCTTCGAATCAAGCATGATCCTGAGAGGACTATTGATTCCCAATACGATCTGTTACTTGACACTGACATTTATCGGCGCAGACATCCTGCAAGGCAGGACTCGCTACCTGGGTTGGATGGTGATGGTAATAGTATGGTTGACCATCGCAGCTGTCGAGAATACCTGGCATTTGATGATGAGAGTTGCCGAGCTGAAGCGAAACCGTCGGAATTCGGGATCGTTTCAGTGAAAAATCTCTGGGCCGAAAAAGTATTTAGGCTTGAATGGTTAGCATTGTTTCCGATGCTGCCGCTAAGAAATGGGGGATCTGCCCTCTGAACGACGATCTTTGGGTCATCTCATTCCTGGGCAAAGACAGACCGGGACTAATCCGCGATATCCTGGAGGAGCCTGCCCAGCAGAATGTGAATATCGTGGATATGGATCAGCGGGTGATGCAGGGCATTTTCGTCATGTCTGTGGTAGCAGATTTTGCCAATGCGCGCGTCACCGCCAGCGAGCTACAAGCGTGGCTGCATAGAAAGGCCGACGATCTCGGCATTCAATTCAATTTCCTGCCCCTCGGCCAGTACCGGGGTCGGCGCAGATCAAAGAAGAACCTGCACGTGGTTACCATTCTGGCCAAAGACCGGCCGGGCATCATTCGCGATGCAGCAAACGTGGCTGCCGGAAATGAGATAAATATCGAACGGGCAGCGGTCACGGCTCGCGGCGATCTAATATCAATTGAATTTCTCACAGACTTTTCCGATTGCAATGAGGATGATTGCAAAAATAAGCTGAAGAAGGATTGCGAGCTTCTCGGCCTGGATGTGGTGATTCAGGATCTGGGCCGCTCACGCAAAGAGAAGCGGCTCATCGTCTTTGACATGGACATGACCATTGTCGATTTCGAGATCATCAACAAACTGGCGGGATTTGCGGGAGTGGACGAGCAGGTAAAAGCGATAACTGAGAAGGCCATGAATGGGGAGATGGACTTCAAGGAGTCGCTGCGCCAGAGGGTGCGCCTCCTCAAGGGTATGCCGGAGAGATCCTTGCAGGAGATTGCATCCGACCTGCGTCTTACCCCCGGATCGGAGGAGCTGCTGCATCATCTAAAGCACCTGGGCTACAAGATCGCCCTCATCAGCGGCGGCTTTACCTATTTTACCGATGTCCTCAAAGAGCAGTTGGGATTTGACTACACCTTTGCCAATGAGCTGATGATTGAGAACGGCTTTGTCACCGGCGAGATCAGAGGAGATATCATCGATGCCGAGGCCAAGGGGCGCATCATCTACCGGCTGGCAGAGCTGGAGAATATCAGCCCGGACAGCATCGTGGCCGTGGGCGACGGAGCCAACGACTGCCTAATGATCAAGAACGCTGGTCTCGGAGTGGCCTTCAATGCCAAAGAGGTCCTAAAGAAGGTCTCCGACGGGTCACTATCCAGGGAGAACCTACTAGGATTGCTCAATGTGCTGGGATTGGCTGAGAAGGATAAAGAGATGCCGTAATCGGAAAAATATTAAAATTCTAAGAATTATGCATCGATCCGGATGAGGTCATTATGTCCGAAAAGAAATCCGATTCCGTCTCCTTAAAATGCAGCCCGTCTACGACGAAATAGTAGCCCTGGCAGAAGCCGTCTGCCGCAAGCACCTGGATGAAGAGTACGCAGAGCTTGCTCGCGACATGACGGCAGTCCTGGCGAGAAAGAGGCCTTCGCCATTGGAGAGGGGCAGAAAGGATGTCTGGGCGGCGGCAATTGTCTATTCCCTGGCTAATGTCAACTTCCTCTTCGATAAATCTCAGGTGCCTCATATGAAGGCAGACGAGCTAGCTGCTCTTTTTGGAGTAAGCCAGAAGACAGCTGCCAACAAGGCCCGACAGATTAAGGATATTGTACGGCGCAAGCTTATACCCTTCGTACCCGGAAAAGGGACCGAGCCAAAATGAGAACAAGCCAGAAGATATTGGAAGGCTTCTGCCTAAAAAGCAGGGGCTTTATGATCGATGCAGAGAGTTCTCTTCCCGGATAGCCAAGTTATTAAGCTAAGAGAACAAAAGAGTCACTCCAAAATTCGTATCGCTCGGAAAAAGCATTTATACTTGTTTCTGCGTAAGGGTTCTGGTTTGTTCCTTATCATTTGGAGGATTGAAGGATTTGACAACTGTTTACGACGTACCTCCCCATGACTTAATAGCTGCCGTGGCCCAGGAGCTAAAGGCGGCGGGCAAGGTTCAGCCCCCGGAATGGGCTGAGTTTGCTAAGACTGGGGTAAATAGGGAGATGCCTCCCACAAACCCCGATTGGTGGTTTGTGCGGTGCGCATCAGTACTGCGCAGAATATATATCGACGGCCCGGTGGGCGTTTCCCGCCTTAGAAGCTTCTATGGCGGAAAGCACCGCAAGGGCGTAGCTACAGGATTCTTCTGCAAAGGCAGCGGCTCAGTGGCAAGAGAGTCACTGCAGCAGCTGGAGAAGGCCGGCTACGTGAAGAAACTAAAGAAAGGACGCCAAATGACCCCCGCGGGTCAGGCATACCTTGATGGGGTAGCCCATAAGATAAGAAGCCAGATGCAAGGCTCTGCTGCACCTGTAGCAGAACCTGCTGCAGATTCGGCATAAAGCTTAAGCGAGGAAGAAAAGTATGGCTGATGATGAGCTTGCAGAATTAAGACGAAAGAGGATGGACCAGATCCAAAAGCAGCAGATGGATTCGCAGATGGCCGCGGCTTCGCAAGAGCAGGCCCAGCAAGAGATGGAGGCCAAAAAGGCATCCTTAATGAGGACCATCCTCACCCCAGAAGCACGGGAACGGCTCAATGCGATACGCATGACCAAGCCGGAGTTCGTCACTCAGATTGAAGGCCAGCTCATCATGCTTGCTCAAAGTGGCAGGCTGAGGGGCGCAATTACAGACGAGCAACTCAAGGCGATCCTCAAGCAGGCTCAGCCCACAAAGAGAGACATCACCATAACCAGGAGATAAAGCGACTGTAAGCTGTAGGCAGTTTATGAAGGTTGCAATCTTATTTTCCGGCGGAAAAGATAGCAGCTTGGCGGCTCTTCTTCTCGAACCGTTCTTTGACGAGATAGAGCTTGTCACCTTCAGCTTCGGCCATGATGATGCCTGGACGAGAGCAGCTGATGCAGCAAGAGAGCTTGACCACCCCCATAGGAGAGTGGTCTTTGAAGATAGCGTCCTGGAGCGGGCCCTG
>JALNZQ010000179.1 GCA_023229165.1 Methanothrix sp. | reverse complement strand
ATCCACGTGTTACTGAGCAGTTCGCCATGTATTGCTACATTCGACTCGCATGGCTTAGTCGAACCTCGATAGCAGTAACCTCTGGCAGGATCAACCAGAATTCTCTAGGAAGTAATTTAAACTCAATCATGTTATTCCGAACCAGTCGGAATTGGCTGAGTCGCCAAGACCAATGTCAGACACGAAAAAACTCGCGTCTCCATCTCTTATCGCAACTTTGCTGCACATCCCTGCAATTTATCAGGGCTATGGTCACGAGGTTGCGACGCCTCATCGGCCCAATTCTGTACGCATTACTACTATTTAAAGCTTGCTTTTCAGCAAACCTTTTAACGCGCCCACAATCGGACCAACTCAAAAGGAGTTCAGACTATTTATAAGTTTCGGTTCATTCGGGCTTGCCCATGATGGGAAGTCGCGAAATAGACCCGAAAACTTGAACTCTTTTCGGCAGCCATTGTGATCGAAGCTCGTATTTAAGGATTTCGCTCCATCGTGCCTCCCCGGTTTTGATCAGGAGGCAGAAGCAAAGCCCTCGAACCCATCGCATCGGCCTCCTCCACTAAGGGAGGACGGGTATTTAAAGATAGCGCACCAAAAAAAGGGGAAAATCAAGCGATGGTGTTTTAAATAATATTAACATAATCAAACAAGCTTCTACAGCTACGCATACCAACCGCACTCAAAGCATTTATATCGCGCCTTCAGCTTCGCTGGAGAATTATGAGGGTTATGTCAGAAGAACCATGCTTTTCGTCGGAATATTCCATAAGAGCCTTCTTCGCGATTTTCAGTATCTCCGATGCGGGGAGATCTCTATTGTTTATTACCAGATTTATCAGCCGCTCTATCCCGAATTGCTTCTTAAGGCCGTTCTCGAGCTCTACGACGCCATTGGAATACATGACCATGACATCGCCCGGCTGGATGGGTATGAGCGTCTTTTCCAGTTCCATCCTATCCAGCATACCAAGAGCAATGCCGCCACCACCCAATGTATCCACCATTCCTCCTGGATCGACAATGAAGGGCGGATTAAAGCCGGCATTCACATACTCGAAAGTGTGGTTTACCGGATCTAATAGAGCATAAAAACATGCCAGATTCGTTCCGTGACCATGCTGGTTTATCTGCGAATTCAGGTCGCTAATGGCCTTTGCCGGATCCAATTTATCAGACGAGGCGTGAATGAGCGTTCGCGACATGATGGCAAGCATAGCCGCCTGGACACCATCCCCGCCTACACCTGCCATGGCAAAGGCAATTTTATCACCTGCTCGGGTAATATCATAGAGATCAAAACTATTCATCTCCGATGGCCAGTAAAGCGTCTGGATATCATATCCTTCTTCCTGAGGCACATTTGCCGGAACCAGGTTACGCTTTACCCCCTCCAGAAAGGCCATCTCCTTACCACTGCCGCCCCGCAAAACTGCGTCTCCTTCCAGCCCCGCCACATATCCCTTGAGACTCTCTGCCATTTTATTGAAGGAAACTGCTAAACCAGCCAGCTCGCCAGAGGTATTCGCCTGGACATCAAACTCGCCACGCGAAATTTTCTCAGCCGCGCCGATAAAAGAAGCTACCTGGTCGTCGATCCTGCGGCCCAGCCACCATGCCGCCCCCAGCACAGAAAAAACGGTGAGGACAAAGATGATCAGGACATAATCCTGAACTCTTCGCGACGCATCATTTAAGCCTGCAGTTGCACTCTTGGCAACGTCCCGTATACCGGAATCGATGAATCGCGCCGGAAGGCTCATCTCCTCCGCCGGATAGGCAATGCATAGAACCCAACCAAGCGTATCAATGCGCGAGAAAGCCACATACCCATCTGAATTTCCAAGACCTACCAAAATAGAACCTGAGCTTTCTTTCGAAATGCCCCTTCCAAGAGCCCTGACCTCAGAGCTAGTGGATTCAAAGATGTTATCCGCCTCAAAGATCTCATTCAGACCACCTTCAGGCTTGATCTCTGGCTGGTATATTATCAGGCCCGATGCATCCATGATAAAAGGATATCCTCGTCCCCTCATAGATGACAGGTCGCTGTAAATCGGATACAGAGATACATCCATTCCCGCAATGCCTGCAAACTCATCTCCCCTAAAGAAGGGAGTAGCAACTGTAATTGCATAATTTCCCTTACCATCCACATAAGGCGCAGTCCAGATGGTTTTCTTCTTCTGCCTGGCCTGATAATAATAAGGCATGTCCTTGTAGCCGAAGGGCGCCGTATTGCTGAGGGTTTTATTGCTGTAAGGCCATACAGCCAGCACTCCATCCTCGGTTCCGATATAGGACAGGAACATCGACGATTTGGCCTTGTGAAGCTCTTGCATAATCCTGGCCGGAGCACAAAGAGATATTATGGTAGCATCTCTTCTCTCAGGAGTTGTCTGATTGGAACCAATTGGGGCAACCCATATTCCTGAAGGGGTACAGCTCTCGTTTGCAGATCCGGCGGTCGCATAGCTGGCGACAAGTTCGTTCTCAGAAGCAAAGCGCCTGAAAAACTCATCATACTGACGGGCCTTCGCAATAGCGAGCTGTACCTGATCGGCATCGCCTTGACCGACCGCCAGAGCAGAACGGTTCAAGGATGTGCTGAGGCTGATGATATTGCTTTGAACGTCCATTGACGCCTGGTTCATCTCCACTAAAGATATGATCCCTAGAATTACCATAGGTAGCAGAGCAAAAGCTACCAGAACCACCAGGAGCTTTTCCCTTAATCCATCGATGCCAGCCATTTCCCCATCCATTGACCTGATAATATAAACTCTTTTCAGCATTCATTGCAAAAACTATTTATTGGTACTATCCGAATAAATATTGTGAAAGGGCCCTATGAATTTCTCCAGCCACTGAGCAGGCTGACGGGAGCATACCACCGATTTGAAAGGACCGTGTGGGCAATGAACGCCGCAATACTGTCCATCGCCATTTACGCCCTGACAGAGATTATCGGCCTTCCCGGCTTTATGAGCTTCTATTATCAGGACGTCCCTCTCCTCGCGACGTCACCCGCAGTCATCTCCATAATCCTCGGCCTGACCGGGGCCACGCTTATCAAGAGGCGGAAAAAGGCCGATATCTTTCCGCTCTTGGGGCCCCAGCTTTCCGAGAAAGCCCGCACCGCTTACGACAATCGCGACGTTGATTCTCTGCCCATGCAAAACCTGGCAAAAGAGATCAAAGCAAGCCTAAATAAAATCAAGCCCTCTGAGATTCTCAATTCACGACAGATAAGCAGCAGAGCATTAGCCATCGTACTCATATCAGGCGCGGCCATTCTCTTAGCCCAGAGTGAAATTGTCACTCCATCGGATTTCCAGTCTCTCGCCGATCTGAGGGACAAAGCCCTTTCCGCTTTTGAGAATGAAAAACCGACGCAAAGCACAAGCCAGGAAATAAACCTCACAGGCAACCTCTTCGGCAATCCTTCTCTGGCCGTATTAAATGAGAACAAGATGGAAATCATGCTTTATCCGGGAATAGGAGTTGGATCTCTCGCCCGAAACACACAACCCGTGGAACGTGTCTTCCAGCAATCCCAGACGGGAGATGCCGCAGCAGTTCCATCTGAGCTCTATATCGAGAGCCTTCCTCCCGAAAACAAAGATATAATCAAGAAATACTTCACGATTCTTTCCCAATTATCTCCGCCAAAATAGCTTTCCCCTCTTTTGATGAGAAGAGCGGAATCTCCCAGTCCACTGCCACTCGCCCATTTTTGCGGTAGACCATTATGCCTCGCCTCTCCCAGACAGGGGTCTTGGCCAGATTTATGCCCTTCTGGAAGACAAGCTCGTGGATTTCCGGCTCGCTGAGGCCTCGCAGCTTCTCCATGGCCGCCGTACCATTGAGCCCCTCCTCACGCAACATGTAAAAGCCGTAAGAAAAGATATGATTTCTCCAGGTCTCATCCTGGCGCTCCACGAGGTAGCTGCATATCTCCGCCAGGCAAAGAGGGATCGTCCGACAATCCATGGAAACGGGCCTGCGAAGGTCCAGGGAAAGGGCCGCAGAGAGAAAGCCCGCGACCAAGGAATCGATCTTTTCCACCCTTCCTGCAAAGGGCGCATCAAGAAAGACCAGGCTGATCTCATCCGAGAATGTGAAGGCCAAGGCGGGAGTGGGCCCAAAATCCAAAAAGAAACTATCCACGACGCCTGCCATCGACCGGGCAAAATTGATGTCATAGGGCTTAATACTTTCTTCCAGTACCTTTTTGAAGCCCCTTCCGTCCGCTCTCACTACCAATGGGGCGCGGGCACATAGGCCGGAATAAACCTCCCAGCTAGTCGACTTTGCGCTGATCCTTTGCATTTCGAGTCAGGTGCCGGATGATGATGATATCGCCTACTGCGGTAACCCAGCGATAGGGTATTACAATCCCCTTGCCCTTCTGATCAAACAGCTCCCGGTTCACGTCTCCAAGAGCCAAGCCGCTCACCACGCCGTTCTCAGGGTCAAGGACGGCATCTTCCACCCTGCCCACAAAGATGCCCTTTTGAGTATAGACATCCTGGTCCAGGAGCATCGTGATCTCTACATTCATCTAGAATCCCATAATAAAATTTGTGTATTAGATATTAACTTTGCTCTGGAAAAATGACCATTATGCAAATCCTTCAGGCTCGACTGAAGAGAAATACGATATGCTATGTTAGTTTATCCGCGAAGCATAAATCTTGCCGGACCATTGACAAGCGGCACACAGATAAAAAAGCAGGCAAAACTGGCCGGTCCTCAGGAGCCGGCGTATCCATATGGATAATTCGGATCATATCCAGGATAGTTATTCCAGGGATCGTAGCTGGACTTCCCATCAGAAAGAAGGCTATAGATATTATATCCAGGATAATAACCCGTAGTAAATCCCGTGGCAAATCCAGTGGAGTATTGGCTCAAATTCTGAAGCTTATTCTGCCCGTAAGAAGGCTTACTTTTATTATACCCCAGGTTAAAATGAGATGTATAGTAGTCATCCGGATATTTGATCGTCCCATTGGTGACGGAAAATCCCCTTGGAGATCCTCCCCAGCTCCAGAGACTGCCATCAGTCGCGAATGAGCTACCAGTAGACGGCGCTTTGCCCTTGACATCTGATGCCGATGCATCTGACGATAAAGAGGGCAGAGAGTTCTGAGAATCTGAGCTGTAGCTATCCACATATTGCCATACGACCCCAACCCCGGACAGAGAAAGCATCATGACAATGGCGACCAGGGCCGAAAAAATCCTTTGTTTGAACATCTTTTCGACCCGCATTGTAAAGACCTACATTCGTTGTTTTTGGCCTCATGGCATAAAAATATGTGGTAAACCTGAAATACGGAAAAGAAAGATTACATGAAATATGAAAAGAACATCTTCTTTTGCCGGGTCCTTTAGAGGAGGTAGCAAAAGGTGATAGTAGTTGGCATATGCGGCAGTCCTAGAAAAGCCGGAAATACCGAGTTCCTTTTAAATGAAGCCCTGTCTGTGGCCAAAGAAAGAGGCTTTGAGACTGAGAGGCTTCTCGTTTCAGAGATGAGTGTCGATTTTTGTAATGACTGCGGAGATTGCAGCAAAGG
>JALNZQ010000178.1 GCA_023229165.1 Methanothrix sp. | reverse complement strand
GGCCTCGCGAATGAGCCCTTCATCATCCGGGACGATCTCTCTTTTCTCGGCCATCGCACCCCATTTTTCTGCATAGAGCCGGGCTATGAGCCCGTTGATCTCGTATGCTTCCCCGGGGCGTAGCGCGCGCGCGCCGATGGCCACCAGCTCTCCTCCTGTGGGGATGATGACCACCTTCGGCTTTTCATAAACCCGCACCTCGTCAATTCCCAGTGCCGACAGCATTGCCACATCCGGGGGCCGAATGGTGTGGCCCTCGGAAAAGACCGCTTCGCCTTCGCTAATGTCCTCGCCGATGCGGGATACATTCTTGTAAGCGTGCATCTGTGCCGAGATCTCCAAAGTCGCGTTGCGCCTCCTGGCATCCTCCAGCATCACCACGGCATCATAATCTCCAGGAACAGGCATGCCGGTGCGTACGGGCCGGAAATTATCCAGAAAAACGGGAGCGTTAGGCTTTGCTCCCCTTGTGTCGGCGGACCGCACGGCAAAGCCATCCATGGCGGCCCGGTCAAAGTCCGGCAGGTTCACGGGAGAGACGATATCCTGAGACAAAACCCGGCCTGCTGCCTGCACGTTTTGCAGGAATTGTGTCCGCTGCAAAGGTAAGCAGCGATCAAGAAGCATCTCTTTTGCCGCTGCGGCCCCACGAAAACGTCTAAACATGCAAATGTTGTGTCAGTTCTTTCCTTGATATATGCTTTTGTATATATTCTATATATCCTGTGAAAGCTTCATATAATGTAAAGAGGGAGGGGTGGGCAGATACTGAAGATATAATGAAGAACCTGTGACTTGGGATAGATGATTTAATGGATGCTGTTGTATGGCTGGAAGAAGTGGGAAAGAATGATCTTTCCGTAGTGGGCGGCAAGGGTGCAAGCCTGGGTGAGATGATAAATATCGGCGTTCCCGTACCTGGCGGATTCGCGGTCACGGCTCAAGCTTTCCGGGATTTCATCAACCGGGCGGGCATCGCCAAGAAGCTATTCGAGGCCCTTAAAGTCGACGTGAATCAAGAGTCAGAGCTTCACCGGGCAGAGGAGGCAGCCAAGAAGCTCATCATGGAGGCCAAGGTGCCTGAGGACATCGAGAAGGCCATAAAATCCCGCTATGAGGAACTATGCAAGCGCGAGGGCAAGCAGGTATTTGTGGCCGTGCGGTCCAGCGCCACCGCCGAGGATCTTCCCGATGCCAGCTTCGCAGGCCAGCAGGAGACCTTCCTCAACATGCGCGGAGCAGAGGATGTCTTCAATGCAGTTCGCAAGTGCTGGGCTTCTCTTTATGGGGCACGAGCCATCTTCTACCGGGTGGAGCAGGGCTTCGAGCATGATAAGGTCAACCTTTCCGCCATTGTGCAGAAGATGGTGGACTCCGAGAAGTCGGGAGTCATGTTCAGCTCCCAGCCTTCCACTGGCGAGCCCCTGGTGGTCATAGAGGGCGCCTGGGGCCTGGGAGAATCCGTCGTTAGCGGCAGCGTATCACCCGACAACTTCGTCGTGGACAGAAAGACCAGGAATATCGTTAGCAAGTACATCGCCGCCAAGGAGATTATGATCATAAGGGATCCCAAGACCCAGAAGACTGTCACGATAAAGGTCCCGGCGGAGAAGAGAGAGGCTATAGTTCTCACAGACAACGAGGCAATTGAGCTGGCCAAGTATGCCGAGATACTGGAGAAGCACTATGGCATCCCCCAGGACATCGAGTGGGGAGTAGAGAAAAACAAGATATATATCCTCCAGTCTCGCCCCATCACCACTATCAATAACGGCAAAAAGCCGGCGCAAGCAGCAGCCAGCGGCAAGGTTTTGTTCACAGGCCTTGGAGCCGCTCCTGGAGTTGCTACGGGTTTTGTGCGAATAATCGCCAGCGGCAGAGAGCTGGATAAAGTCAAGCCGGGCGACATCATGGTCACAAAGATGACCATGCCGGACATGGTTCCAGGCATGAAGCGCGCCGGGGCTATCGTCACCGACGAGGGCGGCATGGCCTGCCACGCAGCCATTGTAAGTCGCGAGCTGGGCTGTCCCGCAGTTGTGGGAACCAAGAAGGCTACATCTCTCCTCAAAGACGACATGGAGGTTACTGTTGACGGCGGCAAGGGCATCGTCTATGAGGGGCGCGTGGCCCTGGCAGCGCCTGCCAAGACAGCGTCCGCAGCCAGTGGAGGTGGTGTGGTCTTTACTAAACCCATGACGGCCACAGAGATCAAGGTCAATGTCAGCGAGCCGGATAGAGCCGCAGCCGCAGCTGACACAATGGCTGATGGTGTGGGCCTTTTGAGAATCGAGCACATGATCCTGGGCCTGGGCAAGACACCAAACTGGTACATCAAGAACGGCAAGTCCGAGGAGTACATCGGTGAGCTGGTCAAGGGCATCAAAGTCGTAGCCGATGCCTTCTACCCCCGACCTGTGTGGGTGCGCACCCTGGATGCGCCCACGGACGAGTTCCGGGCCATGGAAGGCGGAGAGGGCGAACCTCACGAGCACAATCCCATGCTCGGCTGGCGCGGAATTCGGCGCGACCTGACGGAGACGGATCACTTCCGCCTGGAGATAAGGGCTTTTAAGAAGCTGCATGAGATGGGCCTCACAAACGTTGGCATCATGCTGCCCATGGTGCAACACGTTCGCGAGTTTCAGAAGGCCAAGGCCATCATGGTTGATGAGGACTTGGATCTGGAGAAGATCGATGTAGGCATCATGGTGGAGACGCCCGGCGCCGCGCTCACCATTGAAGATTTCATCGAGGACGGAATCGATTTTGTCTCATTCGGCACCAATGATCTGACCCAGTACACCCTGGCGGTAGACCGCAACAACGAGAACGTGGCCGGGCTGTATTCCGAGCTGCATCCAGCCATACTCAAGCTCATCGAGTACGTGGTGGAGCGCTGCAACGAAGCGGGAGTCAAGACCTCCATCTGCGGCCAGGCCGGATCATACCCGGAGATGGCCAAGAGGCTGGTGGAGATAGGCATCACCAGCATATCGGCCAATATCGATGCCGTGGCCACGGTCAGAGAGACTGTGGCCAGATCTGAGAGGATCCTTATGCTCAATGCCCTGAGAAACAGGAAATAAAGAAATGGGATCAAAATGAGAGACAAGGCCCTTCCCGAAGATGAGGTAATGCGCATCCTGGCGGAAACGAGAGCACGTAACTACAGCTATGACCGCTTCTTATCCACCATGTGCACCCTGCCCCACCCAATTGCGGTAAGGGCTCACAACATGTTCCTGGAGACAAACCTGGGCGACCCGGGATTGTTTCCGGGCGTGGCCGAACTGGAAGAGCGCGTCGTGCAGATGCTGGGCGAGCTGTTGGGCTGCCCGGACGCCTCTGGCTATATTTCCACGGGCGGCACGGAGTCCAACATCCAGGCCATTCGGGCGGCCAGGAATGAGGCAGGCAGAAAAGACGGCAATATCGTCGTTCCTGCCTCGGCCCACTTCTCATTCGACAAGATCGGAGATCTTCTCTGTTTGGAGGTGCGAAAGGCCGAGCTGGATGAGAGCCTTAAGGTTGACTTATCGTCGGTCGAATCTCTGCTGGACGAGAGAACCGTAGCCCTGGTGGGCATAGCCGGGACTACCGAGTTCGGCCAGGTGGACCCCATTGAGCAGTTAGCAAAAATGGCGGTGGAGCGGGGCATTCACCTGCATGTGGACGCTGCCTTCGGCGGCTTTGTCCTGCCCTTTCTGGATAGAAAGTTTGCCTGGGATTTTTCGGTGCCGGGGGTCTCTTCCATCACTATCGACCCGCATAAGATGGGCATGAGCACCATTCCAGCCGGCGGCCTGCTCTTCCGCGGTCAGGAGTGCTTGAGTGCTCTGGAGACGGAGACCTATTATCTCACTAAAGCAAAGCAAGCATCTCTAACCGGCACAAGAAGCGGAGCTGCAGCCGCGGCCACTTACGCCGTGATGATGCATCTGGGCCGGGAAGGCTTCAAAGAGATGGTAGACTATTGTATGGACCTGACGCATCATCTGGTAAAAGGCGCAAGAGAAATCGGCATTCAGCCGGCGATCGAGCCCATCATGAATGTGGTGGCGCTGAAGGTACCCTCCCCTGCAGAGGTGCGCGAGGAGCTGATGAAGAGGGATTGGCATGTCTCCATGACCCGCCTTCCCAACAGAGCCCTGCGACTGATACTGATGAGGCACATGACACGGGAGAATATCGACCTGTTTCTGGAGGATTTGAAGGCCATCTTGGCCGCTTGATTTTTCCCGATGGGAAACGTATGCCTGCCGAAAGGATTCATGAAGATTTACATCGAGAATATTATAAAATTAAACAAATGTTTGGTCGGGTTCGGAGAACCTTCGACCTCATTAGCATGAATCCAGTAAATTCAAATTTTATGACCGATGGCAAAGCGTCTCATTACCTTATCGATCTGGATCTTGACCGCGTCGCCTACCTTGGTATCGGCCACAAAGATCACAAAACCTTCCAATCGGGCAATGCCGTCGCCTTCCCTGGCAATGTCCTCGATATTGACATCGTACTCTTTTCCGACCTCTACCGGGGCAGGAGTGCCCATGGAGGATCGATCTGCATTATAATTTGCCAAAACACATCACCGTCCTTAGAAAAGCAATCAAATTTTATGGCCGATGGCGAAGCGCCTCATTACCTTATCGATCTGGATCTTGACTGCGTCGCCCACCTTTGTATCAGCTACGAAGATCACAAAACCCTCTACTCGGGCAATGCCGTCGCCTTCCCTGGCAATGTCCTCAATATTGACCTCGTACTCTTTTCCAACATCTACTGGTGCAGTTGGATCGGACCCTCCCATAGAAGATCCTTCCTGGCCTCTGAACAAATCTTCACCGTCCTTTGCGAAAACAACAAATACTTTTCGCGATCAGCTTCCTCGTTTCCCGACTATTAAATCCTTTTGCTCCAAGATAATCCATATGTTCACGCAAGGCCAATTTATTTCTGCTAGGATGCCTTTTTCCGTACATGGACTACCTGGATAGATACAGGGAAATCGTGCCGGATTATGTTGCCTTCCAGGCCATTCAATGCCTGCCTCTCTACAACTCCGCACGCATCAATACTCTGAAGATAAAGAGGGAAAAGCTCCTGGAAAGGTTGGCGGAAGAGGGCGTTCTCTTTCAGAGCTTCGCCTGGTATCCTCTGGGCCTGAAGCTGGACATAGAGAGCCCAGGCAAGCTGCTGGAAAACCTCCTGGGCTACATTCACATCCAAGAGGAGCTGTCCATGGTGCCCCCCCTGGTGCTTGATCCACAGCCTGGAGAATGCATCCTGGACCTGTGTGCCTCTCCCGGCAGCAAGACCACTCAGATCTCGCAGATGATGGAAAATCGGGGTCTGGTAATCGCTAATGAGCCCTCTTTAGCACGAGTCGCCCCTCTGCGCTCGAACTGCGAGCGGCTGGGCGTTTTGAATGTGGCAGTTACCCGCTATGACGGGCGCAATTTTCCCCGTGGCCCCTTCGACAGGGTCCTGGTGGACGCCCCCTGCTCCAGCGAGGGCCGGGAGAGAAGAGGGCCGGGGGTCATATCCAGATGCAGCCGGGAAAGATCCCTGGATTTGGGGGTACTGCAGATCGGCCTTCTCAAAAACGCCCTGCGT
>JALNZQ010000013.1:1919-24037 GCA_023229165.1 Methanothrix sp. | reverse complement strand
GACGAAAGCTGGAGAAGAAGGTCTATGCCGTTCCTGTGGAGATCGATCGCAGGGTGGCGGAACTGAAGCTGGCCTCCATGGGCCTGGAGACGGAAAAACTTACCGCCGAGCAGGACAAATACCTGCATAGCTGGCAGATGGGAACATAAAGAGAGAAAGAGAAGCGAGCAACTGAAAGATAACATAAGGAGTGTCTTGGCCTTGGATCTGAAAAGAGGTAACCTGGAAGCATATCTGCAAAGCCTTTACGGGCGAGATTTATCGCTTTTAAGCACTCGCAAGATGGGTGAGACCATACCGACCACTGAGGATGTGAAAGGATTCGGATACGGATCGCCTCTGCTGGTGGAGTACGAGATAAAAGGAAAGAAAGGCTCGGCCGTGCTCTCCTCCATGCGCGTGCAGCATGGCTTCGGCCACGACCACTTTTCCGACCGAGCAGGGATTATGATCTGGCAGAATTCGACCTTTGCCAGCCTTCCAAAACACGTTCCGTCTCTCGATGTGGGCTACTTCACGAAAAAAGGGACGCTGGTCTCGGCGGGAGACGCTCGCGAATATTTCCTGCTCATGGAGAAGATTGAGGGAAAAGAGTACTTCTTTGACCTGGAGCGGGTAAAAGAGCAGGGCGCAACCGACCTGGATCACAACCGAGTCATAGCCCTCTCCAATTACCTGGCCGAGATTCACGCTGTCAAGAATGACTGCCCGCCCCTCTATCAGCGCAAGATCCGGGAGACCGTAGGAAGCGGTGAGTGCATCTTCGGCATTTTAGACGACTATCCGGATGCTCCCAGCTTCCTCGACCCGGATGAGCTGCAAGAGGTCGAGAAGATCTGCGTAGAGTGGCGCTGGATGCTGCGGGGGAAAGCCGGGCGGCTCTGCCAGGTGCACGGCGACTTCCATCCCTGGAATATAATGTTCCGGGAGGGTACCGACTTCTCCGTTCTGGACAGAAGCCGGGGTGAGTGGGGCGAAGCTGCGGACGACATCACTGCTCTTGCCATGAACTACATCTTCTATTCCGTGCAAAAGAGCCTGCGCCTGACCGGAGACCTGAAAGACCTCTTTGAGCTGTTCTTCGAAAACTACCTGGAAAAAACCGGCGACGAAGAGCTGCTGGAGGTCATCGCGCCTTTCTTTGCCTTCCGGGCAGTGGTCGTGGCCAGCCCCACCTGGTATCCGCTGCTCTCCGATGATGTGAGAAGAGCACTCTTCAACTTCCTGGAGAACGTCCTGGGCTCTAAGAAGTTCAATTACAGGGATGTGAACAGCTACCTGGACTGAGGATGAAGACTTACGCCTTTGAACTGTCCGGGGAGCATGATACCCTACCGAGAAGCGAGGCCTTAGCCCTGGTGGAGATCAACTCCGCCCGTTTTTCTGAGGTCGCCTTTCTGGACCAGTGCCTGATAGTGGAAGCTGAAGACCTCGATGTTCAACTGGTGGCCAGCCGTCTTGCCATGACTCATCGCATCATAGAGGTGCTGGCGATCTCTGACGCGAACCTGGAGGCGCTTGCCCAGTCTGTGAGCCAACTGGCGCTACCCCGCAAGAGATATATGGTCAGGGCCCGGCGCATCAAGGATGCTGCACCCCCGGCGGACGCCGTAGAGCATGAAGTAGGACGGGTCCTTTTTCAAAATGGATATCGTGCGGACCTGTCAAATCCTGAGATGGTATTGCGGGCGATCATCACTTCCGGCAAGATCGTCCTGGGGCGCGAGGCTGCAAGAACCGATAGAAGCTCCTTTGAGGCGCGCCGGCCTCACCTCAAGCCCTTTTTCCATCCAGGCGTACTTATGCCGCGCATGGCCCGTGCCCTAATCAACCTCACCCAGGTTCGCGCAAGCGAGATGCTGCTCGATCCCTTTGCAGGAACTTGCGGCATTCTGATCGAAGCCTGCTTGATCGGCATCCAGGGGCTGGGAATCGAGGTTCAGACCCGGCTGGTGAAGGGAGCTTTATGCAATTTGCAGTCACTGGACTGCTCACTTTTATTAGGAGATGCCAAGCGCTTGCCACTGCAAAACTCTTCCATCGATGCGGCTGTTCTGGACACACCCTATGGAAGGTCGGCTAAAATCCTGGCAAAGTCGAAAGAATTTCTTTTGCAGGAAAGTTTAAGCGAACTCTTCCGGGTGATCAAGCGTGGCCGTCGCATGGTAATCGTGGCGGACAGCTCGCTAGATGCCTTGCTCGCGAATGCTGGCTTCGAAATTCTCCAAAAGCATACGGACCGCGTGCATGGAAGCTTGACGCGGCAAATATTCCTCTGCCAGAGATAATGTGAGGTGCGGCCTTTTAGGCCTCTGCCGCCTCATAGTCGGTATCGATGGTATCAGAAAGGCCATCCTCAGTGTGGGCGGTCACCATGCGCTCGGAGACATCCTGGTCGGAGAGTATCTCCAAAAAACGCTTTGTGTATCCATCCCTCTCCGATGCTTTCTGGCTGTCGAAGATATTTCTGTACTCAGATATTGTGGAAGGGGCTACCCGCAGGCTTCCAGCCATCTCTTTGACGGATTTGCTGGCATTTGTTAGGCGAATAAACTCATCCTTGTCGAAAGGGGGCTTCAAATCAGTCTCCCGGAATAAGTGGAGCTTGATTCGGGCCCGGCTGACGGTTTTATTAAGGGCTCGATCGCCCAGTTGCTCTGCGATCTCGGTATCACTTAGTCTCTTATAAAAGAGCCTGACAACTGATGATAACTGCTCGGCAGTCAGCTTTGTCTGGATGCCGTATTGTTTTATCATCTCCTGGACTACCCCCAATAAAGCGCGCTCAATCTCGCCGCTTCCCCGGAGACTACCATGACGGGTGGCCTGCTTCTCCACGACCTTGGTTGTGGCGCCAATCTTCATAACGAGGTCCCGAAGCTGATCAGTCCTGCCACTCATTTAAGATACTCACCCCATGGAAACTCCTTTGTTTATAGTATAAAGAGATTTCCATGGTATTACAAACCTTTTTATACACGAGATTCGTCTAAGAAGGCGGAATGTCCGAGACCAGCATATATGTTGTGAAGACCACTGCGAATCAGGAAAGATCGGTGGCCAACATGATCGCCCAGATTGCACGCAAGGAAAAGTATGATATAAGGGCACTGCTGGTACCAGATGTGCTGAAAGGCTACGTTCTTGTGGAATCACCGGCTCCGGAGATCGTAGATCAGGCGATTCAAGGAATACCCCACGCACGCTCTGTGATAAAAGGGGCCTCAAACATCGGCGAGGTTGAACACTTTCTCTCCCCCAAGCCGGCAGTAATCGGAATTAATGAAGGAGCGATTATCGAGCTCATATCCGGACCGTTTAAGGGAGAGAAGGCAAGGGTCAAACGCGTGGACGTTGCCAAGGAAGAGATAACGTTGGAACTCTTTGAAGCTATGGTGCCCATCCCCATCACTGTACGGGGAGATCACGTGCGCGTGCTCAGTAAAGATGGAACTTAATAAATTTAGAGGTGACAAGTATTGGCTAATGTCGTAGAAGCATTGGTCCCTGGCGGAAAGGCCAGCGCAGGGCCACCTTTGGGCCCGGCCCTGGGACCTCTGGGCGTAAATGTCGCCCAGGTGGTTGCCAAGATCAATGAAAAGACCAAAGATCTCAATGGAATGCAAGTTCCCGTCAAAGTCATAGTGAAGTCCAGAACCGAATTCGAGATCGAAGTCGGAACGCCTCCTACCTCGGCCCTGATCATCAAGGAGATGGGCGTAGAGAAAGGCACTGGAGACAAAACCATCGTAGGGAACATAAGTATGGAGCAGGTCCTCAAGATTGCAAACATCAAGAGAAATGGCCTTCTCTCCAAAACCCTGAAGAACGCGGCCAGCGAGATCATCGGCACAGCAGGGTCTGTAGGCGCGACCATTGATGGTATGGAATGCAAAGAGGCTCAACTGGCTGTGGCCAGCGGCAAATACGATGAGATATTAGAAGCGAAGGCTTAAAATATAAAGTTATTATCTGAATTCTAATTCTCTTTTTTGAGAAGCCGTAGAAGACCTAGAGTCGTAGACTACGGAGGATTGAAATGGATATAGAAGAAGCCGTTAAACAGGCTATCACTGAGGCACCTGCCAGGAAGTTCAGCGAGAGCGTGGATCTGGCTATAAACCTTCATAACATCGACTTGGCCCAGCCGGGAAACAGAGTCGATGTAGAGGTTATCCTACCCCACGGACTTGGCAAACCGACCAAGATCGCGGTATTCGCTGCAGGAGAGACTGCCTTGCGAGCCAAGAGCGCAGGCGCTGACCGGGTTATATCAGCGGACGAGATCAAAGAGCTCGCCGGAAATAAGAGAGCTGTGCGCAAAATGGCAGACGAGTATAAGTTCTTCATAGCAGAGACTCAGTTCATGCCCGTCATAGGTAAGAGCCTGGGTTCCATTCTCGGCAAGAGGGGCAAGATGCCCACACCTCTGCCGCCGACACAGGACGTAACCCCACAGATACAGAGGCTCAAGAACATGATCAGGATCAGGTCTCGGGACAAGCCGACCTTCCACCTGACTGTCGGGAACAGAAATATGAATACCAAAGAGCTGGCCGAAAACATTGAAGCGGTCGTCGTCAAGCTCGAGCAGACCCTCAAGGATGGTCGACATAATCTGAAGTCGGTTTATGTCAAGACCACCATGGGGCCTTCCATAAAGGTGGTTTAAATGGCAGCAGAGACTCGTCACACTGCCCACATACCTGAGTGGAAGGTTAAGGATGTAGAAGAGCTTGTCGAAATGATAAGCAAAAGCCGTGTTGTCGGCATCGTAGGCGTGCGGGAGATACCAGCAGATAATCTGCAGCAGATACGAGGCAATCTCAGAAACAATGTCGAGATAAGGATGGTGAGGAACACCATCGCTCGCCGCGCCCTGGAGGCCTCTGCCCCGGAGATCAGACCGCTGGCCGATTTCATTGAAGATCAGACAGCGTTGCTCTTCAGCAATGACAATCCCTTCAAGCTCAACAGTCTCCTGGAGAAAGGCAAAAAGCCCATGCCCATCAAGGCCGGTGCACGTGCTCCCAAAGACATAGTGATTGAGGCCGGAGTGACCTCGTTCTCGCCGGGACCAATGGTCGGCAAGCTTCAGGCAGCCGGCATCCCAGCGGCTATTAAAAGCGGAAAGGTGGTCATCAACCAGAAGATCACTTTAGCCAAAGAGGGAGAGGTCGTTTCTGCCAAAACTGCGGACATTTTGAAGACCATGGAGATCTTCCCCAGAAACGTGGGCCTGGAACTAAGAGCGGCCTACGAGGGTGGCTTGATCTTTAGAGCCAAGGATCTTTCCATCGATGTGGAGGCACAGATCTCAGAGCTGTCCGCGGCTTCTGCCAGAGCATTCGGCTTTGCAGTTGAGATTGGCTATGCTACGCCGAAAACTGTCGGACCCATGCTGCAAAAGGCTCAGACCAAGGCCAGAGCCCTGGTACTGGAAGCGGGAATACCCGTGCCCAGCATGATGGAGATGCTTTTAGCCAAGGCTGCTGCCAATGCCAAAGCTCTAGCCCGCCTGGCCAGTGGAGAGGCAGCCCCGACGGCAGCCCCAGCCCAGGCCCCTGCGAAGGCCCAGGAAGAGAAAGAAGAGAAGAAGGATGAAGAAGACACCGCTGCTGGAATGGGTGCTCTCTTCGGATAAATTAGATTAAAGGAAAATTCGAGGTCGATTCAAATGGAATATGTATACGCTGCATTACTGCTTCACAGCGCAGGCAAAGACGTTAACGAGGATGGAATTAAGAAGGTCGTCGAGGCATCCGGTGTGGCCGCTGACGATGTCAGAATCAAGGCCCTGGTGGCCGCTTTAGATGGCGTGGATATCGCAACTGTTCTCGCCCAGGCAGCCGCAGTGCCCATAGCCGCTGCAGCCGCAGCCCCTGTCGCCGCAGCACATGCCGCCAAGGGCGCTGCCAAGGCAGAAGAGCCTGAAGAGGATAAGGAAGCAGCAGAGGAGAGCGGTGTAGAGGGCCTGGGCGCCCTTTTCGGCTGAATCTCCTTCAGCTTTTTTCCTTTTTTTAGCTCAAATGTTTTAAAAATTATATTAAAGCTCTTCCAACTTCTCAATGCCCAGCTTCTTGACTTTCGGCTTCCAGATATTGGCCGGCATCCAGGCAGGGGAATTGGCGGGCTTGGGCACCTGTATCCTCTCACCTTGGAATATGTGCACATTCCGTGTCCCTCTCTCCCGGAGCCTTATATCGGTGAATCCGCGGTTTGCTGCCTTTAAGGCTGCTTGCCTGGGCTGTTTTCCGGAAAAGACGCCAATCTCATTTCCATCCTTGTCCCGCAATGCGAAATTTCTTTTTTCTATCATATTATTTAACCTCATTTAAAGATGTGTGCTGTGAGACATAAGGTTTGCTGCATGACTATATATGATATACACTTATA
The DNA here is from genome assembly GCA_023229165.1 of Methanothrix sp. Lineage (GTDB taxonomy): Archaea > Halobacteriota > Methanosarcinia > Methanotrichales > Methanotrichaceae > Methanothrix. The sequence continues at coordinate 17,641 of JALNZQ010000013.1, read as the reverse complement.
TTAATCTTTTGTTTGATTTCGGAATATGTCAATGGAATGGTTTTTTATTCATGATGCTATTTCTATCAATCATGGCATGGGTCATGTGGTTCACGGGCCTTCCCGGCTGCGGGAAGACCACCATCGCTGATAAAGTATTGACGATTCTATCTGAAAAGGGATTTAGCGCCAGGATCCTGCAGCTGGATGAGATCAGAAGAGCGATAACTCCAAAACCCAAATATACCGAAGAAGAAAGAGATATCGTTTATGCCAGCTTAGCCTACATGGGCAAGCTCTTGGCAGATGAGGGAATAAACGTCATCATAGATGCAACCGCCAATAGACGCCGTTATCGAGATTTTGCCCGCAGTCTGATCCCCAATTTTGCCGAGGTCTTTATCCGGGCGCCTCTGTCCGTCTGCATAGAACGGGAAGCGAAGCGCAAGGCAAAGTTCTCGCCCAAGGATATCTACAAGAAAGCTGCAGGCGAGAAGGCCGCCGTGCCTGGAGTCAACGTAGCCTATGAAGAACCGCTCTCTGCCGAGATTGAAGTTGATACTACTAGCATGGACCTGGAAGAGAGCGCCGGGTATATTGCCGACAAAATACTAAACCTCAAGGGACAATCCCGGAAAGATTAAAATATAGTCACTTAGACTCCCATTCAGGAAGTGAAGAAGCTTGAAGTGCAATGCTGGTTTTGTAGGTTTTGATGGAACAGAGAATAAGCGAACTCTTTTGGCTTTGGCGCAGGTCAAAAAGGCCGCCGGCATCGAGGGCGACCTGAATGTCCTGCTCAGAAAGCCCCATGGCCGGGCCTTGTCTATTGTATCCAAGTTCAATCGGCTGTTCGGCGTTAAAGCCTTTGTCAGCGACAATGCCAATAAAGAGAAGTGGGAGAAGGCCGGAGTCAAGATAGAGGGCGGCTATGAGGACTTTTTTGCGGCATCAAATTTCCTGATGGTGGGCACTCCGGGCGATGAGGAGCTCCCTTACGTTGAGGCTGGCCTCTCTCACGGCTGCTTTGTCTCACTCATGGGCGGAGCCGATCGGCCCGAGCTTCTCAAGGGTTTGGCAGAGGGCGGAAAGATCAAGATATCGGATGAGCTGAAGGCCGACTTTGCCCGTGAGTTCTTCTTCGGCCTGGAGAACTATGCATTGTTCCAGAAGGCCAAGCCTAGATTGGTACAGTGCACCAGTTGCAACACCACTGGCCTTTCCCGTCTGGCTCTGGCGGCGCGGCCCCTGGGCCTAACTGCTGTTTTGGGCAACATCGATCGCCGTCATGGCGATCCGCATACAGTGGTCAAGGCCTCTCCCAGTGCCATTCAGTTCGGCAAGGGTGCCGGACACCAGGGCACCGACGCAGGAACTGTCTTCGAAGAGGTCAAGTTTGCTGTGCGCGCCAGCAAGGTGCCCACAACTGTGCCCCACACCAACTTCCTGAACCTGGTCTTCAAGGGTGATGTTGCGCCTTCTCAGTTGGTCGATCAGTTCGCCAAGACTCGCGAGGTCGTAGTCATGCCCTACCAAGATGAAGGCAAGAAGCATGATTGGACCAGCGAGATCCTGGAGGCCTTCCTCTCCGGAATAGAGCGGCCAATCAGCCCGGAGATCTTCGAGCTGATCGTCTCCGATGCCATCATTCCCTTCAAACTGGGGGATAACACCATCCTGCAGACCGTCTCCATGGTGGAGCAGCTTTCCATCGCTGTTCCCAACCACGTTGAGTCCTACCTGCTCTCGGCTGGCTATCCTGCGGCGGAAGTGCACAGCCTGGTGGACAAATCTCTGGGCGTCATGCACGGCATCTGGCCGGACAAGCTCGGCTGCTAATGTCCGAAGAAATAATCGGTCGGCTTATTGGCGATAAGATCGGTCTGGGCCAGCAGGCTCTTCCTGATCTTTATGAGCAGGGCTACTTCGGACGGCCCAAGGGCAAGGGCCTGGAACTCTCCTTAGTGGAAGCAGCTTATCTCCTGGACCGCACCCGGATCAGGGTGCTTTCTGAGGGAAAAGAGCTGGACTTTCAGGCTTTTTTCCAGGCGGCATCATCCCTCGAAAAGGGCTTTGAGTTTCGCTATGTGGTCTACAAAGACCTGCGAGAACGCGGCTACTATGTCCAGCCCGGCCGCCCCGATTTTCGCGTCTATCCCCGGGGAGGCCACCCGGGAAAAAGCCCGGCCGAATTTTATGTTCTCGTCATCTCCGAGCGCATGCCCCTTCCCCTGCAAGAGATAATGCAACCGGTAAGGGTTGCGGGCCAAATGAGAAAAAAGCTGATGCTGGCCATTGTCGATGAGGAGAGCGACATCACCTTTTACGAGGCCAGGGAGAAGTCCATGTCCGGCCTGATGAAGGCAGAGGTGGATGAAGGCGGCATGGCTACGCTTTTGGAAGATCGCGTGGTGCTCTGGGACGCGGCTGCGTCCAGAAGGCTGCATGAGCATGGATTTTTCGGTAAGCCCGTAGGAGAACGCCTGCAGCTCTCCCTGGTCGAGTCTGCCTACCTCCTGGATCGAGGGGTGATAACTCTAGTCGATCGCTCCGGTGGGGCCATGGACCTGCAGAGTTTCGCGGCCAAAGCAAGACGGATCGAGAGCGACTTCGATCTGAAATTTTCCGTTTATAAAGATCTGCGGGACAAGAGCCTGGTGGTGAAGACTGGCTTCAAGTTCGGCACGCACTTCCGGGTCTACAAGCAGGTACAGGGACCGGGTAAGGTGCCTCACTCCGAGTACCTGGTGCACACCGTGTCCGTTGACCACGTCTTCCTGCCTCCCGTGCTCTCCCGCGCCGTGCGTCTGGCCCATTCGGTGCGAAAGCTCATGGTCTTCGCCTATGTCAGCGATGAGGTGCGCTACCTGGAGATTAAAAGGCTCAAGCCCTAAAATCAGGAATTATAATAGACAATTATAAGCAAATCCTATGCCTCGGGCTTTGGATCGTCGCTCTTCTTCCACATTATCGTCCCGTCATAAGTGATGAGCCGGATGCGGTGGAAAGGTATGAACTTGGATTTATTCTCCCATTCTATCTCCATCCAGCCCTGCTCCAGACGGATGATTTTGTCTCCCCGGACTGCAGACCTGTCGCCCGGAGCGCCCCTGTCGACAAATTCCACCTCTGCTTTGCAGAAATCAAAATGGGGATCATGTCGCAAACGCAGGAGAAGTGCGTGACTGGTTCTCATTAACGTGATCGGCCCCCTTTACATCTGCTCTCATCGACCGGGTGTTCAGGAGTTCTGCGAACCCCTATCCCACTCGCCAGGCTCCGTTCTTCAGGTCGGGATGAGGCAGACGTCCCTCATAGCCGCACATCTTGCAGCGCACATTCACAAACACACCATCTTCGCTCCAGGCTTCGGCTACGTAGCCGCATCTGGGACAGTTATTCAGGAAGCGAGTCGTTACCATGATCAATCACCGGCTGCTCTCCAGCTTAGTTTGGATTTATTTATCCGCTTTGATCCCAACCTCGGCCAGCTCAGAAGAGATCAGCTCGTCCAGGAGCCCGGCCCGAAGCTGCTGAGCAAAGCTGAACAGCTCCGGTCCGCACTTGCGGCAGTCTTGTGCTGTCTCCTCCATGATGGCAACCATGTCGAGCAGAGATCTGTACATCAGAGGCGCGGCGTTCCTAAGCTCCTGCTCAAAAGCACCGGGACCGTTTCTATCCGGAATAAGGCGGCAGGCTTTTTGCCTCCAGGCCAGGCAATCCTCTTGCAGGCATTCTCTGGCCACGAAGGGGCAGGCTTTTTGGGCAGGGCACATGATCATCAATCACCTTACTACTACATTCAACTTTCAGCATATTATTCTTTTGATGGATATTGGTTTGCGGGAAAGGTTAATAGCCTGGAAGCTGCTATGATGCACTGATGGGCTCGTAGGGTAGTGGACATCCTAGCGGGCTTCGGTGACTATAGTCGAAGATACCCGCTGACCTGGGTTCGAGTCCCGGCGAGCCCGTTCCTTTTTCTGGCAAGAAATTGCTGTCTGGCGCAGGCAGAAATGTAAGTGAACCGGACTAAATGGTGTCATCTATTTTAGATACAAGCAGTCAAATTGTCCGTAGAAATTGTTGATTGCAAAGCGAAACAGCAGTGGCGCATTGGCAAGATCACGGGGTATTACGATTTAAAAGGAACCATAAAAAGTAAAAAGAGGCATGAAAAACTTAAAAATTGACAGGAGGTATTAAACCTCCGTCGAATTAATTTTCGTAGAATTAACCTCCGTGGAATTTCCTTCCCCTGCCAATGCCTCACTTATTTCTATTTTTGTGTACGTTATGGCATGGTTATTTGAGTTGTCCGGATCTACCTCTGCTCCGTACACATATGCAGTATTGGCTATCTGTCCCGGAGGCGCGGTGAGGAGTGCTTGCACGGTAAGAACCAGTCTTGCGCTGCGGTACTTGGTCAAGCTTCCCAGGCTCCAAATTCCAGAGCCATCATAATCTCCCTGGCTGGCCTTTGAATCCTGCAACATCAATTCTGGTGGCAGGAAATCCTGTAATGTAACATCGGTTGCGCTGTCGGGTCCTCTGTTGGTAACCGTCAGCACGTAGTTAAAGAATCCGCCCGCAGGTGCAGGATTCGACGTAGAGCTCATGGATAAAGCCAGGTCGGATTTGCTCAGGGGTTTTACTGGTACCACTACTACGAGGACTGGTTTGGATACTGCAATGGTAAAAGGATCGTCCGGATCTTCCATAGCTTTTGCTACAATGTTATACACACCCGGCGTTGCGTCCTCCCAGACAAAGGTATAGGGCGACACGTTATCAATAGATCTCCAAATTTTTTGCGAATTTGCATAAAACTCAACACGGCTCACGGGATTGCTGTCGATTACCTCTGCCGTGATAGTAATATCTTCAGGATCTGTAAATATTTGCCCCGCGAGAGGACTTGTAATCCGTACAACCGGCTGCGAAGGGTTGACGGTTATAATAACCGGGAGAGATGGACAGCTATTTCCTCCAGTACCAGGGACAGCTTTCGCGGTCAAGATATGAGTACCTACAGATAATTCTTTAAATATCGTGACAGGACAGTCTCCAGAAGCAACCGGACAGTCTCCACAAGTATCCCCACAGTCACCCGAACCGATCAACTCCCAATAATCATAGAATTCAATTGATTGAACATCTCCAGAAGACGTGGCATGAATAGGTATCTCTACGGTGTACCCCGTTTCACCAAACGGACCAGGATAAGCCGTAAATATTTCCCCATTTCGTGGGCTGCGGATCCTTACGGTGGGGGGGTGAGAGAGCCGAACTACATCAATCGAGACAGTAATATTTTTTTCAGTCCCCATTGTGCTAGATGCGCTGACAATAAATGAATCATTGCCGATATAGCCCTTATTTGGCTTGTAGATTATATTCGGCGCGGTTCCGCTGACATTTCCATGAAGAGGCGATCTGATGAACTTATAGCTCAATAGATCGTTGTTGATATCCCTTGCAGAAAACTCTATGATCTTAGCAGAATCGTTGCCGGTTGTAACATTTGAAACCTCTGGCGAAGGCGATTGTTTCTGGAAATCAAAAGCGATCATGGCGGTATCGATTGTATTCAGATTGACGAGATCGCTTTCGCTGCTGTTGGATATCTGTGCAAAAGCAACCTCATCTTTGACCTGTAAATTCCACGAAGGTTTGCAGTTCTGATCCCCATCGCTACATGGCTCTTGACCACAGGACGCGATAGTCAAGAATAGCACCATGAGTAATGCCATCTTGAGCATTGCCCATGGAACCTTAAATTCCAACCCCTTACACATAATAAATCCTCATATTTCTCTTAAGTGATAGGTATTAACGCACGCTAATATAAATAACTTTTGTTGAAAATTTAGTTTATATTTTGTTAAACCCGCGAGCATATAAAAGATATTTGTTTAGAATATTTTAATTACAAAAAATATTAGTTATTTCTTTTCGTACTTCAGCTTTAACCCCGCATCCCTCCAGTCGAAGACCGGAACGCTCCTTCGCGGATAGCCCGACTCTCGCAGGGCTTGCACCACGAGCGGCACGGTGATGGTGGCATCGGAGAAGACCTGCACTTTGCTCGCCTCCTTCTTGACCTTGCCCCAGGAGACAGCCTCCTCGAAAGTGCAGCCGGACAGGCCCCCCCAGTGCGGAGCGTCGGTGGTATACTGAATGGCATAGCTGTGACCACCCGAGTAATCGCCTATCAATTCAGCTATGACCTCTGTCTGCTGGATGAAGTTCTTGGGAACGCCTCCGCCGATGTAAATCACACCAGTCTGAGCGGACTTTTCCACCATCTGGGTGATCTCGTCCACATCCTTGATGCCATCGACCATGACGCTATGTCCTTCGCGCAGAGCCATGACCATGCCGATTCCCCAGGAGCTGTCTCCGAAGGCCGGCACGAAGATGGGCACTCCTGCTTTATGGGCTGCGCCCAGGATGGTTGTATCGGGCAGGTCTTTTCCCACCATGTACATCAGCTCGCGTGATGAGTAGCGTCGGGCCGGATCCAGGCTCTTCACGAAGTTTGATATGTGATTGTCTGCTTTATGCAGCTCGATCTCCGATACGAATACGTCGTAGATCCTGTCGATCTTGCATTCATTGAGATAGGCATCATCTGCGCAGGCGCTGCCCTGGTAGTGAACGATGCCCAGTCCCTCGCACAGGTCGTGAAATAGATTGGCGCCCGTGCTGACCAGACAGTCTACCTTTCTCTCCCTCAAAAGGTAAGCAATGAACTCGCCCAGGCCCGCAGGCACCATGGCCCCGGCAAGACCAAGGAAGATGGTAACATCCTCGTCCAGCATGCGCTTCCAGACGTTCAGAGATGTGCCGAGCTGGCCACCCTGAAATCCCATCTTGCTCATATCCGATACCAGATCGGCAACACCTCTCTCTTTCATGGGTATTGTCGTCCTTATCTTCTCTCCATTGCAGATAAAATCATGACCGTGACTGTGACTGTGACTGTGATCCATTTTATCCCTCAAGATTTCAACAGATCAGTATCGGTCTGGATACATTTAAAGATTGTCGATCTGGATGACTGATCTGTGCATGCATGAAGCTTTATATACCAAAAAGGGCACTTGAGTAAAGTTCTATGCGATTTGGTTTCAGGGGTGGGTGAAGGATTGTTATGTTCGTCAATGATGATTTTAATTGGAGCGAGGGGGATAATAGCAATGAGGGCCGGGGATTGGGCAGGTTTCATGGAGAAGGCTGAGTGACATGTGGAAAGCTGAAGATTCATTGGAACTCTATGGGATAGAAAATTGGGGCAATGGCTATTTTTCAGTTAATGATAAAGGCAATATTATTATATTTCCCAACAAAGACCGGGCGACGTCTGTTGATGTTATGGACCTCATCAAGGAGATCGAAAAATCCAGTGACCTGGAATTTCCCGTTCTATTGCGCTTTCCTCAGATCCTGGAGGATAGGATCAATGAGATCACGGGCGCATTTTTAGGCTCTATTGCCGAATTCTCCTACAAAGGCACCTATCAGCCCATCTTCCCCATGAAGGTCAATCAGAGAAAAGAGGTAATCGAGTACATCATCAAATACGGAGCTAAGTACGGGATCGGCCTGGAGGTGGGAACGAAAGCAGAGCTGCTGGCAGCTCTCTCTTTAGGCCTGCCCAAAGAGGCGCTCCTCATCTGCAATGGCTACAAGGACGAGGACTATTTGCGCCTGGCTCTGAGCATTCATAATGCAAATAATATAGTAATAGTTGTAGACCTTTTCGAGGAGCTTTTTGATATTCTGAAGTATGCCGCGCAGATGGGTATCACACCTCGCGTGGGCATGAGAGTCAAGCTCTTTTCCCGCGGCTCCGGTCGCTGGGTGGAATCGGGCGGCGATTCAGCCAAGTTCGGCCTGTCCACCAGCGAGGCATTAGAGCTGATGAAGATACTGCGAGAAAGGGGTATCATAGACGGCCTGAAGATGATTCACTTTCACATCGGCTCGCAGATCACAGACATCAGGACCATCAAAAACGCCATGAACGAGGCGGCTCGTATCTACGCCAAGGCACGCAAGATGGCTAATATCGAGTACCTGAACGTGGGAGGCGGCCTTTCCGTGGATTACAACGGCTCCAACACGGCCACCCCATCCAGCGCCAACTATACTCTGCGCGAGTACGCCAATGATGTGGTCTACACCGTCCAGAAGATATGCGAAGACGAGGATGTTCCCTGTCCCACCATCGTCTCGGAGAGCGGTAGAGCCATCGCCGCTTACCACAGCATGCTCATATTCAAGATCATTGGCCGAAAGAATGTCAAGGACTCGTTACTACGCACCCCCAAAGAGGAGGATCCCATTCAGATCGACGATCTGTGCAGCGCTTTTAGGGAGATCAACATCGACAACTACAAGGAGCACTACCACGACGCGTTGCAGTATCGGGACGAGCTTTATGACTCCTTCAACCTGGGCAATATTGGTCTTGAGGAGCGAGCCAAAGGTGAGACTCTCTTCGGGATGGTCTGCAAGAAGGCCGCATTCCTCGCCAAGCAGGCTGAGGACGAGTCGGATGAGTTTCAGGAGCTGAAGAAGCTGGTCAGCCAGAAGTACATCGGCAACTTCTCTCTCTTTCAGTCTGTGCCGGATATGTGGGGTGTGGAGCAGATCTTTCCCACCATTCCCCTGCATCGCTTAAGCGAGATGCCCTGCGAGAGGGGGAGGATTGTGGATATCACCTGTGACTCGGACGGGGAGATCAAGCGCTATGCCGGGGACAGCGAGGGGCTGGAGTACCTGGATATGCACACCCTCCTGGAGAACGAGGACTACTACCTGGGCATCTTCTTGCTCGGAGCCTACCAGGACACCCTGGGCGACTTTCACAACCTGCTGGGCTGCGCTCACGAGGTGCACGTCATGGCCGATGGCAACGACTGGTACATCTGCCAGAAGGTGGAGGGCGACACCTGCCGAAAGCTCCTGGACTTTTTCAACTACGAGACCAAGGACTACATCTGGGAGATCATGGACCGGTGCGTGGACAAGCATTTGTGCATCCCCAAGAAAGAGCTGGAACAGATTGAATCACAACTGAACAGGGCGCTCAAGGGCTATACTTACTTCATCACCAAGCCCAACGGGACGAAGGGAATGGAAAAAGAGAAGGAGAGGAATTTGAGCGGCAGCGTGCTCAAGAGCTGAAAAAGAGGGTTTTCCTCCTTTTTTTCCCATATTTTCTGAATCGATTCGTGCATATCGTTGGGCAATTTATCAAATCCAGCCTTTGCATACGCCTTTCGCCGGTGATTCGGGCTTGGCTTCAAGATATATTGCCCGCAGTGGCAAACTCTGTATGATAGGATAAAAATGGTATGGTTCAGAGCGGCATCGAAGCTATTCCAGCTTCTCGATACTCACCTTCTTTACCTTCGGCTTCCAGATCTTATCGGGCATCCATGCAGGTGCACTCTTGGGTTTCTCCACCTGCACTCTCTCTCCTGTAAACACATGCACCTTCTTGGTACCTCGTTCCCGCAGCCTGATATCCGTGCAGCCTCGATTGGCAGCCTTTAGAGCGGCCTGCCTTGGTGATTTTCCTGTAAAAACTCCAATCTCATCTCCCTGAGCATCCCGCAGGGCGAAATTTCTCATCTCTTTCTCGGCCATAATTCCCACCTGTTCAAAGATCGATATGCACAAATGTATCTTCTTGTATAAATCGGTTCCCTGTGTCGCATGTCCTAAAATATGTATAATACGACATGCACAGAATAGGCAGTTTGCATCCTGTGAGCACCTTAGACCAACACTCAGATATAAGAGAAGCTGGAGATTGTTTGTATATGGGGTCCACAATAAATGTAGAGAACATGGTGGCATCCACCAAGCTGGCAGATGAATTCGATTTGCATAAGATCGTGGCCGAGCTGGAGTGTGCCGAGTACAACAAGGAAAAGTTTCCTGGCCTAGTCTACAGAACCAAAGCCCCAAAAGCAGCTTTTCTCATATTCACTTCTGGCAAGGTGGTATGCACAGGAGCAAAGAACGTTGAGGATGTTCACACGGCAATAACCAATATGGTTGGGACGCTCAAGTCCATGGGGATCGAGAAGATCTATCCCAAGCCCGAGATAATAGTTCAGAACATTGTGGCCTCTGCGGACTTGAAAACAGAACTGAACCTAAACGCCATTGCACTCGGCCTAGGCCTGGAGAACATTGAGTACGAGCCGGAGCAGTTTCCCGGGCTGGTCTACAGGATCAAGGTGCCCAAAGTGGTAGTGCTCATATTCAGCTCGGGAAAACTGGTGGTAACAGGCGGCAAAACGCCTGCAGAGTGCGAGGAAGGCGTGCGCATCGTGCGGATGCAGCTGGAGAACATGGGGCTGCTTTAGCCATATTCTCATTTTCTAAACATAAGATAGGTGCATCTTAAGGAGGATATAGTGACATCCGGGGAGAAGATGTCCCTTTTTGCAGCTCGATACACAAAATCGCGGCTACTGACAGGCCCACTAAAGAGAAGATGGATGGATTCGTTCTACTTTCCTGTTGTAGGATAGTGAAATAGTATTAATAGAAGCATTTATTATATAGGATGTTCTTATCCATAAATATTGTGTGATATGTTGTATTACACAAGCATAAATAATTATTTGATCTTTGAATATTGATTCAAGTCGAGAAAAGATCAACTAATCAGCGCCATAGATCGCATCAGGAGGAAGTCAATTGGTAAATATCACCATCAGGAACCTCACATTCAGCTACAACAGTCACAATATCCTCGATGATCTCAATGTCGTTATCGAGAACTCAGAGATATTGAGCCTGGTTGGGCCCAACGGCTCGGGAAAGACCACGCTCATCAAGTGCATCGATCGCATCCTCAAGCCCAGGGGCAGCATACTCCTGGATGGCCAGGAACTGGAGAGAATGAGCCGCCAGGAGGTGGCCAGGCAGATCGGCTATGTGCCCCAGTCCAGCTCTACTCCCCTGGCCACCACGGTCTTTGATACCGTTCTCATGGGCCGAAGGCCGCACATCGGCTGGAGGGTCGCTGACTGTGACCTTGATAAGGTGGCCGAGGTGCTGGAAAGGCTGCACCTGGAAGATCTGGCCATGCGCGACTTTTCTCAGCTTTCCGGCGGCCAGAAGCAGAAGGTGCTCATCGCCCGTGCCCTGGCCCAGGAGCCGGCTGTGCTCCTGCTGGACGAGCCCACCTCCAACCTGGATATGCTCCATCAACTGGAGGTAATGGAGACTGTAAGCAGCCTGGTCAAAGAGAAGAAGATATCTGCAGTCATGGCCATTCACGACCTCAATTTAGCCTCCCGTTTCTCTGACAAATTGGTCATGCTAAAGGAAGGCAAGGTCTATGCCGCAGGCGAGCCGAAGGCCCTTCTTAGCGAGGCCAATATCAGCAGGGTTTATGGCATCGAGGCCATGGGCTTGAACGCTCTGGGCAGACCCTACATCGTTCCCCTGCGGTCGCTTGACAGGGGAATAGCATAGCGATTAGCGGCTTTTTGCGGGGCTGGCGATGTATCTCTGCTCTATTTTTGTCTATTTGGACACTATCTTGCTCCGATCCGGTAGATGTCATCTACAAACTTGCATATTTCGTTCAACACAACCGGATCTTTTACCCAGATTCCGCCCTCGTAGTTGCCCTCGGTACCGCCCTTGGTAAGGTTAGCGGAGGTGACGATGGCCTCCTTTCGGTCAGCCATGTAAATCTTGGCATGAAGCAAGGCTACCAGAATTGTCTCCCCTCCCAGGTCAGAGATCTCTTCCTGCAAATTGTCACTCAGGCCCAACGAGTAGTCCGACTCGCTTCCTCTCATGAATACCCTCAGCGTTCCTCCCCTTCGGGAGAACTTTCGTAGTGGCCCTTTCATCCGGTTCCAGGTCTGCCTTTTTATCCAGGGTGACACTATTACTATCTCGAATTTGGCATCCTCAAGCATGCGGTGCAGTTCGTCCTCGAATGCATGCCGTCCCAAGGAAGGAAAGGTTGCCAAGAAAAGAACGTACGGATTCTTTTGAGATTTTGCGAAGGAATCTTCCAAGAACTGCAGCCGCAGCGCGCAGGCATAATCTTGCGTCAGCTTGACCCTCTTAAGCTCCTCTTCCAGTTCAAAGGCACGTTCTTTCCACTTGAGCAATTGGGCAAAGCCACGTTGGAGCTGATCAATGCTGCTCTCCTTCTTCCGCAGTTTATCCTGCCAGAGGAGCAGATTTTTCTGCAATTGCCGGCAGTCTTCTTGCAGTCTCTTGCTCCGGCCTTCTTGGAGCTGGATGACACTGACTGAGAATATCGCCAACGCAAGAAAGATCAGCCATATCAAGTACCCCTCCATTGCCATCGACCTTGAGGAATATCTTTCTTGTAAGTTATATAAAGATAACGTAATCGATATGCATATACTATATTCAGTATTAATTTCTAATTACATAATAGAAAAATAAATTAATAAAAGGAGATTTCAGGCACCTTCTGCCTAGAACATCCCCGGCGGCATGCCGCCCATTCCACCCATGCCGGGCGGCATTCCCATACCACCCATTCCCGGCGGCATGCCACCCGCGCCGCGCGGTGGTGGCGTCTTGGTCGAAGCAAGAACATCATCAATGCGCAGGATGAGGCAGGCGGCATCAGTTGCCGACAAAAGAGCCTGAATCTTGACGCGTAGCGGCTCGACCACACCCATTTTCAGCATGTCCTGGATCTCGCCGGTATAGGCGTTAAGGCCCATGTTCGTGTTCGTACCATGCTTGTTCTTCAGTTCGATTGCCTTGTCGATGGCATCAAAGCCGGCATTCTCAGCCAGGGTTTTGGGCACGATCTCCATGGCCTCGGCGAACTTGGTGACTGCCAGTTGCTCGCGACCCTTTAAAGTGGATGCATAATCCCGCAGGCGCATGGCAAGCTCGATCTCAGGGGCTCCGCCGCCCGCCACCAGCTTGCCGTCCTCCACCACATCGGCCACGGCATGAAGGGCATCGTCTAAAGCTCTCTCCAGGCCGTTTAGAACCTGCTGAGTGCCGCCTCGCAAGAGAAGGGTTGCAGAATGGTTCTTGGTACCGGTGACAAAGGTCATGATACCGCTTCCCATGCGCCTCTCCTCTACCAGGGCGGCTGTGCCCAGATCGTCTGGACAAAGCTCATCCAGGCCCGTTACGATGTTAGCGCCCGTAGCTTTGGCCAGCTTGTCCATGTCCTTTTTGATGACGCGACGCAGAGCCAGAATTCCGGCATTGGCCAGGTGGTGCTGTGCCAGATCGTCGATGCCTTTTTGGCAGAAGACCACAGTGGCGCCGCTGGCAATCACTTTATCAGCAGCCTCTTTTATCCTCAGCTTCTCATGATCCATGAATTGCTGGAACTGAGTGGATGAGGTGATTTGCAGCTCGGTCTTGGTTTCGGTATCCTTGGATTCGATGGCCGTAGAGAGAAGAGCTATTTTGGCATTCACAACCTTGCGGGGCATGTTCTGGTGGACGATCTCCTTATCGATCGCTATGCCTTCAATGATCTGTGAATCCAGGGTGCTCTCGCCGACCTTCTTTTCCACATTGACCCGATCCATGTCAAATTTCTTCTTGCCGTTGTAGGTCTCCATGGCATTAAGAACCAGTTCCACGGCATAACTGGCCATCTTGCTGTCCGGAGACTCGGCCAGCTTTCCGGTCATGGCCGTCTCGGCGATCCTCTCCAGGAGGGCGCGATCTTTTTCCGAGGCATCAACTGAGATGGATTTCACAATCTGCACGGCCTTTTCCGCAGCCATTCTGTACCCCTGCACAATCATGGTGGGGTGAACCTTCTGATCCAAGAGGACCTCGGCTTTCTTGAGCAGCTCGCCTGCCAGAACTGCCACTGTGGTGGTGCCGTCGCCTACTTCCTTATCCTGAGTCTTGGCTGCCTCGATAAGCATCTTAGCCGCGGGATGCTGTACATCCATCTCTTTTAAGATAGTCACGCCATCGTTGGTGATGGTTACGTCACCAAGGGAGTCCACCAGCAATTTGTCCATGCCTTTTGGGCCCAGTGTGCTCCTCACCGCGTTGGCCACGGCGCGGGCAGCCATGATGTTATTCGAGATAGCATCCTTTCCCGACTCCCTGCGGGTGTCCCTTAAAATGATAATTGGCGATCCGCCCATTCCTGCCATTTTGATAAATCCTCCAGTAATTGCTTATTTGCGATTTCTCAGGATCACAGTATTTGATCTTCTATAAAAGAATTTCCCCATAATACGACAGCATACGATTGTTCCTGGCAGGCCAATGGTGTAGCTCAGGAGATATGCCAGAAACTATAAGTACAGGAAGGTAATGGTATCCATGCTAACCCAATCAGAGGAATCAAAAATGGTAAATGGAACAGTTAAGTTTTTCAACAGAGTCAAGAGCTTTGGATTCATAGCAGGCGACGATGGTAAGGACTATTTTGTACACGTAACTGGCCTGAAGCCCGGAGTCACTATCGATGAGGGTGACAAGGTAAGCTTCGAGGTCATTGAGGGCGAGAAAGGCCCCAAGGCTGACAAAGTAGAGAAACAGTAAACACTCGCAGTGATAGTATAGTAGAAAAATAGAAAGAGAAGCCGAAAGGCTTCTTTTTCTATTTTTCTATTATTATTAGCTTTACTTTTTAGTCATATTTGCATTATTTCGTTTTGCATTTTATATCGCTTTGCACTGACCTCGCATAGCAGATACCCAAGTAGTTGGCAAAACAAATTTACTTCTCGCCGGCAAAACCTTTTTCAGATCCTATTTCTATGAAATGCAGCAAGAGGAGAATTGAGCGTTGTCTGCACCACGTGAGATAGTTGAGCTTGTAGAGGGCTTTGGCCGCAGGATAAACGAGTATCGCTCTAGCCAGTACAACGAGACTGATCTGAGGGACGAATTTGTAAATCCGTTCTTTGCAGCATTGGGCTGGGACGTGCACAACCGACAGGGACTATCGAGCGACAGCAAAGAGGTGAAGCTGGAAGAGTTCATCCGGATGGAAGAGAGCATTAAGAATCCGGATTACAGCTTTCGATTAGGAAAAAGCCGCAAATTCTTTGTGGAGACAAAAAAGCCCTCTATCAACATCGAGGGAGGCGTTTATCCTGCATTCCAGCTTCGCAGATACGCCTGGTCGGCGAGCCTTGCCATCTCAATTCTTACGGACTTCGAGGAGTTTGCCGTCTACGATTGCCGGGCAGAGCCCAGCAAAACGGACAAGTCCGGCAAAGGCCGCCTTCTCTACCTGCAGTACGACCAGTACGTGGAGCGCTGGGATGAGATCGCGGCCATCTTTTCCAAAGAAGCGGTGCTGGGCGGATCACTGGAAAGGTTTATCGAGTCGATACCAGAGAAGCGCGGCATCAAGCGGGTGGACGCTGCCCTTCTAGAGGAGATCTCGCTTTGGCGCGAGTCCCTGGCCAGGAGCATTGCTCTCGGAAATCCGGCCCTCAGCCAGCGGGATTTGAACTTTTCCGTGCAGAGGACTATTGACCGTCTCCTATTTTTGCGCATTTGTGAAGACCGGGCCATCGAGGAGTACGGACGGCTCAAGGCGCTGCTCAAAGAGGAGGGGGTCTACGCCCGTCTGCTCAAGCTCTTTGCAGAAGCAGACGAGCGTTACAACTCCGGCATCTTCCACTTCCAGGAGACGCGGGAGAGAAAAGAGTCGCCCGATAGCCTGACCACAGCTTTGGCCATCGATGATTCTACGTTAAAAGGGATCA
>JALNZQ010000013.1:0-1909 GCA_023229165.1 Methanothrix sp. | reverse complement strand
TTCTCGGACAGCCCTTACGTCTTCTCCGAGATTCCGGCAGAGATTTTAGGCCAGGTTTATGAGCAATTTTTAGGCAAGGTCATCCGGCTGGAGGAAGGCCGCAAAGCGATAGTGGAGGACAAGCCAGAGGTGCGAAAAGCAGGCGGAGTCTACTACACGCCTCCTTACATCGTGGAGTACATTGTCAAGAACACCGTGGGTAAGCTTTTGCAGGACAATACTCCCGCGAAAGCGGCACAGCTTCGTATCCTCGATCCCGCCTGCGGCTCGGGCTCGTTTCTCATCGGAGCCTACCAGTTTCTGCTGGACTGGCACATTGACTGGTACAGGGCTAACCTGGCCCCGCTGCTGGAGAAAAACCAGTCCTCAGCCTTGTCTGAGGTGCTACGGCTCCTGCCGGCAGCGCCCGAGCAGCGATCAGACAGGCGGGCCCGGAAGATCCACGCACGCGCCGCCCAGGCATCCGTCCCCATCTTCAAGGCCAACGGCAACGAATGGCGTCTGACCACCACAGAGAGAAAGCGCATCTTGCAGAGCAACATTTATGGGGTGGACATCGACCCGCAGGCGGTGGAGGTGACCAAGCTCTCGCTCTTGCTGAAGGTCCTGGAGGGCGAGACAGAGGAGAGCATCAGCAGCCTGCTGCGCTACTTCAAAGAGCGGGCCCTGCCGGATCTGGGCAGCAATATCAAGTGCGGAAACTCGCTAATAGGCTATGATTATTATGATGATCATAAGAACCTGGGCGCAGAAGAGATGCAGTGGATCAACGCCTTCGAGTGGAAGACGGAATTTCCCGAGATCTTCGAGCGGCGCGGATTTGATGCGGTGATCGGGAATCCGCCGTATGGGGCTCTATTTAACGCACACGATAAGTCTTATCTAAAAAATAGTTATCATAGTATGGTGGGCAAGTTTGATTCTTACGGTTTTTTTATAGAGAAGGGCCTAATCTTGCTTCGACTGGATGGTTTTTTAGGATTTATTACTCCGCATACCTGGCTGACCGTCGTTGAAGCAGAGTCATTAAGGAAGTATATCCTTAACACATCATGCATTAACAAGATAATCCGTCTGCCAACCAAAGTGTTTAAAAATGCAACGGTTAATACAATTATTTTTATCATATCTAAATGCAAGGTTCATGCAGCAAGCAATAAAGTAGAAGCTATTCTTTTTCCAAGAGACATAGAACTCGAGAGCATATCAATAGAACATTCAAAAATAAACCGATTCACCCAATCAGATTGGAATAATAATGAGGCATCTATGTTCAATATAGATTCAGACCAAGATGCCAGAAAAGTCATTTCCAAGATTCAAGATAACGAAACGACCCTAAGAGATATTTGCGATTTTTCAGTTGGAATACAAGCATACGATATCTGCACTGGTCAAGATAGAGACATCATTGAAAATAGGGCTTACCATTCTGATTTTCAAAAAGATGAAACATATATCCGAGAACTATCTGGCCGCGATGTCTCACGATATTATTATGAATGGCCTGGAAAAAGCTGGATCTCCTATGGCTCTTGGCTGGCTCATCCGCGGCAAGCCAAATTTTTTCAAGGAAATCGTATCCTTGTGAGGGAGATAACCAGTAAAGAAAAGTACATGATTCATGCAACGTATGTTACTGATAAATATATTAACTATAAAACCGTTTTAAATATTATATTAAATAAAATTGGAAGAGAATATGGATTTTCTGACTTATTTATTTTAGGGATAATTAATTCTGCGCTTATTTCTTGGTACTTCCCATTGGCATCAAATAAGTTGGTTACTAAAAATTTTCCAAGAATTTCTATTCTAGATCTGAAGAGATTTCCTATTCCCCCTATCGACTTCTCCTACCCCGCCGATGTTGCCCGCCACGACCGCATGGTGGAGCTGGTGCAGTCCA
>JALNZQ010000012.1 GCA_023229165.1 Methanothrix sp. | reverse complement strand
CTCTCGAAGCGGCGGCCATGGGCAAGGCAGCTGTGGTGGGCGCAGCCGGCACATCCGGTCTGGCGGAGATTGTGAAAAACCCGGGCGATGCGCGGCCTACGGGCGTTCATGTTAATGCTCGCGATCCCAGGGATATCGCCTGGGGCATCAATCTCGCCCTGGAGGATCTGGATCGCCTCAAATCCTGGGGAGAGAATGCCAGGGCTAGAGTGCTTGAAGAGTTCACCTGGCAGAAAGCCGCAGAGAGGACCCTGGCGATTTATAAGGAAGTGACTTGACGAAAGAGGATAAGAGAGGACGCAGGCGATGACGGAGTTAAGAAGACATTACTTCCTGGATGAATACTGCATTATCGCCCCAAAACGCGGGAAGAGGCCGTCTGATTTCCAGATGGAAAAGGCGAAGACGGGAGACGAGGCAGCTTGCCCATTTTGTCCGGGAAACGAGGAGATGACTCCGCCACCTGATGCCGTCTACACCATGCAAGGGGTATTATCCGAGGGCCCGTCTAGGATTTCCGGCTGGGAGCTACGGGTCTTTCCCAATGTCTTCGCGGCCATGGTCCCATGCCCTGCGCCCGCCAGCACAGAATGGATGGCTCTGCCCGGACAAGGCTTTCACGAGGTGATTGTGGACAGTCCCCGGCACAGAGAAAATCCGGCAGACTTCAGTCAAGGGCACATGGAAAGGCTCATCATGGTCTACCGGGATCGTTATGTCCATTATTCGGAAAATGACCTTGTGAAATATGTATCCATCTTCAAGAATTGGGGCAAGGAGGCTGGAGCATCATTGTCTCACAGCCATTCTCAGCTCGTCACCCTCCCCATTCTTCCGCCTCTCATCAAAAGAGAACTGGATGCCATCAGCCGTGCGTTGCGCTGTCCGTTCTGCAATATCGTAGAGCAAGAGAAGAAGTCATGCCGGCTCATCGACGAGAACGAAAATTGGATTCTAATTGCACCCTTCTATTCACAGGCCCCCTATGAGACCTGGATTTTGCCTAAGAGGCATTTTGCTAACCTGGGAGAGATGCATGAGTCAGAAGGCAAAAGCCTGGCAGCTCTATTAATGCAGGCCCTGGGGAGCTTGCGATCCGTCTTAAACGATCCGCCCTATAACTGCATGATCTTCCAGCTTCCTTTCGGCTATCATCTCAATATCCGAATTCAGCCGGCTATTTCCAAAATTGCGGGCTTTGAGAGGAGTACCGGCGTTTACATCAACTCCATTGCTCCTGAGTATGCAGCCGCAAAGCTTTCGGCATTAGCAGAAAAAATGATCTAAGAGCGCCGAAAAGTTAATCAATTATCCGGCCCAAAATAACCATAATTTGCCTATTTCATCTTCGTAGCAGTGCGGAGACCCCATCCTTTAGGGTGGAGAGGAGCGCGTGCTTGTTCCTAATGTATTTCGTAAAGCGTATCGTACCGATGAAAGATCAATAACAATAGCTGCAGAGCAAAGAAAATACCGGTGAAGAGATGCGAATTGGAATGCTCTCCTGGGAGAGCTTATACTCAATAAAGGTCGGCGGTGTGGCCCCATGTGTCTCAGAGATTTCCGAAGCGCTGGCCAGAAGGGGCCATGAAGTACATGTATTTACGCGCAGAGGCGATTTCGAGTCCTACGACAAGATCAATGGCGTCCATTACCAGAGAGTAGATGTGAACAGTTCAGGGAACGTGCTGACTCAGATGAATCACATGTGTGATGCCCTTTACGATCGCTTCGGAGCGGTGCAAAGGCTCTTCGGCAAATTCGATATCATGCATGGCCATGATTGGCATCCTGTAATGGCTTTGACCCGCATAAAGCAGGACTACGGTCTGCCCTTCCTTCTGACTATGCACAGCACGGAATGGGGCAGAAATGGAAACCACTTCGGTTACGGCATATCTCAGGAGATCTCTCATAGGGAGTGGCTGGGCTGCTATGAGGCTTCCAGGGTGATTGTGACCACCAGGCGCATGCAAGATGAGCTGATGAGGATATACAGCCTGCCCGAAGACAAGATCAGCATTATACCAAACGGCATCATTATGGGAAAGATGAAGAAGGGCCTTGACGCCGGCCGAGTCAAAGAGAAGTACGGCATACACCCCATGGCGCCCTTAGTGCTCTTCTGCGGCAGGATGAGCATCCAGAAGGGACCGGACCTCCTGGTAGAGGCTGTGCCTCATATCTTGAGAAACAGATCCGATGCTCGTTTTGTCTTCATAGGAGAGGGGGGCATGAGGTCAGACTGCGAGAGAAGAGCTCGCGAGCTTGGAGTAGCGGATGCCTGCCGATTCATGGGATACACCTCCAGCACCGAGAAAGAAGAGCTGGTCAATGCCTGCGATCTCATGTGCGTTCCCAGCAGAAACGAGCCTTTCGGCGTTGTGGTCCTGGAGGCATGGGATGCCTGCAAACCGGTAGTGGCGACGGAGGCGGTGAGCATAATTAATAACTTTGAGGACGGCCTCCTGGCCTATATTCAGCCGGAGTCCATCGCCTGGTGCATAAACCGGCTGCTCGCCAATCCTGAGGAGATGAAGAAGCTGGCCCGGGCTGGATGCAGCCGGATTGATGCCGAGTTTAGCTGGGATCGCATCGCCAAGAGGACGGAAGACGTTTACGAAGAGGCGAGAAAACACGGCCAACCGAAAGGTTCTTGAAGGGTGAGTAGCACAAGGGGCTCTTGGCGCCTCGATAGCTTAGCCCGGTATAGCGCGTCCTTGGTAAGGACGAGGTCGCGGGTTCGAATCCCGTCCGAGGCTTTAATTTTTCTGTTTCGATTGATCTTAAGTTGGGGGAGTTCATACGGATAAGAAACATATACTGATTATCGATGACGATAGAAGCATACTAGATGGCTTTAAGCTTCTCTTGGAGAGAAAGGGTTATCTAACGGATACGGCAGAAACCGGCAGTGAAGCCATAGAAAAGGTGCGCAGCAAATATTTTAACCTGGCATTAATCGACATAAGGCTTCCTGATATGGATGGTACCGCCCTTCTCTCTGAATTTCGCGAGCTTAACCCGGAGATGAAAAAGATCATCATAACAGGTTTTTCCACTCGGGAAAATGCCATCGAATCCCTGAATCAGGGAGCAAACGCATATTTAGAAAAGCCGGTGACTCCAGGAAAATTGCTGGAATTCGTGGCAAAAAAATTGGCAGAACAAGAATATGAGATAAAGTATCATGAGGATACTGTGAATAAATTGCTCCAATCTCGCAAATAAAGCATCATCGTCCCATGGCGAGGGGCATTTTGATCTCAGCGACGGTGCCCCTGCATTTCTCACTAACTATCCGGATATCGCCATCCATGGCCTCCAATAAGCGTTTGCAGACGGCAAGACCCATGCCCATGCCTTTGGCTTTGGTGGTAATGAGAGGTTGATATATTTTATATTTAACCTCCAAAGGTATACCAGGACCGGTGTCCTTAATGGCCAAGATAACATCTTTTTCCGTAGAGGAGGCAGAGAGGCCCAGCATGCCCCCTTCCGGCATGGCCTGAATGGCATTGGAAATGATATTGATAAGAACATGGTTGATCATGGTCGGATCGCCCCTCAGGGTTATGTTCTCCTCGATCTCAGTTCTAATCTCTATGTTATCAGGAATATTCATGCTGGCGAGAGTATCACTGATAATGGTGGGTAAGCTCAAATCCACCATATCCGGATTTAATGGCCGAGAATAATCCCGCAGATTGCAGACAATCTTGTTCATGTACAGCAACTGTTTCTCTATGGCTGCCAAATCGGCTAAGATGCCAAGCGTATCGAGATTTGCCTCTGCCAAAGACTCTTCCACCTTCAGCCGGACCAGGTATGTGGTGTTCATTATGGCCTGCATGGGATTTCGCAAATCATGGCCGATCATAACCGCAGTCTCACCAATCGTTGCCAGACGCTCCTTGCCTATAAGCTGTCGGCTTCTCTCCTCTTCGGTTATATCTGAAAATGCCACCAGTAATGCATCCGTCCCCTGATAATTAATCATTGACCGCGTGGCTCGTATCCAAACATTTGACCCATCTTTTCGCAAAAAATGCAGCTTTATCGGTTGAAATTCTCCATTTTCGGAAAAATTATCGATGCAAACATCTTCTTGTGAACCAAGACTGATTATATTTTTGACAGAGCCATTTATTATTTCGTCTGTTGTACAGCCTAATATCTTACATGCGGCGCTATTGGCATAGATTATGCATTCTCCTCGAAGAACCAGAAATCCCTCCGCAGATCTCTCGATTAAAGTTCTGTGGAGATCCACCTCGCCCCGACACCGGGGGATGTCAAAAGACATAATACGACAACACAACGAATAATATTTAGATGTTCCTACTTTTGCACACTGTCCCAGGCTCGCAGCACCTCCGCCACCGACCAGGCCTGGGAGATACAACCCCCCGGCCGCTGGGGGCAGTCGCCGTCAAAAACCTCAGGAAGGGTGTTAATCCCGCCTGCGTGCACAGTTATCAAGGGCCTAAGAAGCTCTCTTGCCTGGGCCAGGACCGGCCCGGATCTGCCTTTCACAGAGAGCAGAGCATCAATGTACGGCCCCATGAGCCAGGGCCAGACGGTGCCCTGGTGGTAGGCTCCATCCCTGCGGCGAGGGTCGCCCTCGTATCTGCCTTCATAGCGCGGATCGCGGGACGAGAGCGTTCTCAGGCCGAAAGGCGTGAGCAATTCCCTTGTTACAACATCAAGAATGCTCTTTCTCATAACCATCGGCAGCAAATCGGGAATTCCTGCCGCGATAATCTGGTTAGGCCGGATGGATGCATCCTCTTGGTCAATCACATCATAAAGGCAGCCGTTCTCACTATTCCAAAACCGCTGGTAGCTCTGCTTAACCCTCTCAGCCAGCTCTATAAACCCAGGGTCCAGGGATTTGTCCAAAGCCACGAAAAGCTTCTGCATATCGATCAAGGCAGAATACCAGAGAGCATTTATCTCACAGCATTTTCCCGCCCGCGGTGATACCGGCCGGCCATCCAGTCGCGCATCCATCCAGGTGAGCGCGGGTCCCGATACAATAAGACCATCCTCGGCACCTCCAAAGTCCTCCCCCGGCCGAGAATAGCGACGAAATACTTCCAGCAAACTTTGCCAGAGCTGCCCGACAAATTGCAGATCTTTAGAATATTCAAAATAGCTGCCTACAGCCCGAACAAACCACAGGGATGCGTCTACGGTATTGTAAGAGCCGGTCCCCAGGTCATTAGGCAAAACGCCATCGTTCATGGCGACTGCAAAGGATTTCAAGACCTGCCTGGCATCCTCAAAGCGCCCTGTGCAGAGCAAGAGGCCGGGCAGGGAGATCATGGCGTCCCTACCCCAATCATCAAACCAATGGTATCCGGCGATAAGGCTCTTGCCTTGCCCTCTTTTCACCAAGAAGGCATCCGCTGCCCGCGCCAGATACGGGAGGGGGGCCTTCAGGCTTTCCAAACGCGCCGGTTCTTTTTTCTGCTCTGCCCTCCAGTCCGGCATGGCAGTCCTCCAGGTGGAAGCAGCAATGGCAAAGGCGGCATCTCCAGATAGCTCGATCTCGAAGCGGCCCGGCGAAAAGAGGTCCTCCTTCCAGGCCAAGCCCCGCCGTCGCTCCTCTTCATACTCGAAGCTATTGTAAATCATCTCCTGCGGCACATAGGCGGGCCCGTCCGAAAGGAGCGTGAGGCGAATGTCCGGACGGAGACTTGATCGGAGAATCGTTCCAGCACCAAGGGTCTCCTGCCTCATGCCCGGCAAAGGGGATGCCGCGTGAAAGCATCGGCAGTGCACCAGGGGAACGATGGCAAACGTTCCCTGCCCATTTTTGATTTTGTAGCTGATGATAGTAGTATTCTCACCGCGGATCATGAAAACGGTCTTCTCAACCCGGGCACCGCCGATCCGATAGCAAAACCGGGGGATTGGGTCCAAACGAAACTCCTGCAGGTATTTGAATCCCTGAGGATAGATCGCACAGGGATATTGATGATTGGCTAAGCTAGCGCCCTCGATCTCCTCGTCCAGAGAGCTGAGCAAGAGCCAGCGGTCCGCCGGAGGGGCAAGCGCCGCCACAAGAAGGCCGTGATAGGCCCGCGTGTTGGCGCCCACGGCTGTGGAGGAGGCATAGCCGCCCAGGCCATTGGCCAGCAGCCACTCGCGGCTCGTGCCCTCTTCGTAGCTCTGGGGATAGAAGGCGAACCCAGCCATCATTTATCCTCCGAGAGAGCGGCATCCACAGCCGTTATCAGGCTTTTTCGCAGTCTTTCTCCCTTGAAGCTCTTTGATTTGGCCAGCTGCTCTGCGAGAGGAGCATCTGCAAGGCTGGTCTTTGCCCAGAGGGCCAGATCCCCCTGGCCGTTATGGTATTGCAATGATTCGAGCGATACAGTTTTTAGAATATTTTGCAGACCTGCTAAACTCCAGGCGACCTCTCCTGTGAACTGATCAACACCTGTGGCAAAACGGAAGGGCGAATCCGCCAGATGAATCTTCTTCTTGAGGCGGTAGTGCAGGTCGCATAGAACACTGAAGTAGGTGACAGAGGCATCATAAGGGATGCCGTAGGGGCTGAAGTAGCTGTGCACTTCTCCCGGGCCACCCCCATGAGTGAAGATGTAATAGAGATGATCGGAAAGGCCAAGCGTTCTCCATATCCAGAGGAGATCCTCGTCTTTGCTCTCCTTGACAGGTGCCTCTAGTCTCTTTTGGTAGATAAAGCAGGCCTGTTGCAGAGCATTACCAAGCCAGCAGCTAGTATCCCTCTCCAGATCCGCCCAGGAAACATGATCAGGCACGGAAAGCTCCTTTTGCGGTGCAATCTCCCAGGCAATCTCTGCGGGCGTGGCGAAGCGGAGATTTTCGTGCTTTCTGACCTCATCCGGCAGATGGCGCAAAAACTCAAAGATGCCCGTGTCCACCCACTGATGCTCGCCGAATGTCTCATAGTCGCAGAAGATGTTTATGCACTGGCCGGGGGTAGCGGCTAGCCAGCCGGCATACTTGTCGGCGGTGAGGGGGTACTCTTCCCAGCTGTGCAATGAGAAGCGAAAGCCGATGTCGTCGGTGAGCTTGTAGTTTCGCAGAAGCAAAGAGATGCCGGTCTTGGGTGGCCGGTAAACATAGTTAGGGTCGGCCACCACGCCCTCGGTGAAGATTTCCCTGTATCCCAGGCTTTCGACCATCCCAGCAATCTCATCATTGTAAATCAGCTCCGTATTCTCGAAGGTAGTAGGGTGCAGCCCAAAAATGTCCCAGATGAGTTCCTTATGCATCTTGACCTGCTCGAAAAACTCGCTTTTATCCTCGTAGAGGCTGGCCAAAGAGTGATAATAGGTCTGCCCCATCACCTCCACCCCGCCCGTCTCCACCAGCCTGACAAAGGAGTCCAAAACCTCGGGACGATAGGCACGGCACTGCTCCAAGAAGATGCCGGAGAAGCTGTAAGCGACCTTAAAGGGCCTGTCTGATCCCTCATGCTTTCTAATGCTCTCTAAGATCACCTTGTTGGCAGGCAGATAGCATTTGTCGGATACGCGCTCAAAGATCCTCCGATTCTCAGAATCATCAAAATAAAATTCCCGCAAATTGGGCACAACCGCCTTCAAGGGAGATCCATCCCAGAAGAAATTTTTCTTGAGGCGGATGGGCTGGTGAACCTCAAAGCATAGGGATACAAGGGTCATGTTTTCTATATCAGGCAGCAAAATATTTACATCCTTCGCGCGGCCTTCTCAATTATCCTCAAATGAGCGAAAAGTATAAATCATTGAACGGACTTCTTAATTGCTTCCAGTGGGGGAATTAGTAAATGGTATTTGGAATGACAATGATCAAAGTTAGCTCTGGTCAGGAAAGATCGGTTTACGACCATCTGCAAAAGAGGCCAGAAGTAAGGGACGTCTATCGTCTCTTTGGAGAGTATAGCTTCTTTCTGGTTATGCAGGCTGAAGAGAGAAATGGATTAGGCCGTATGCTCAGCGAGATAAAAGATAAAGAGAATGTAATCAAGACCGGGCCCGTCCTTCTCAGCGCAGAAGATGGCGGCCTGAAGACGGGCAGAACAGATTTCGCTGCCGCCTTGGGATAAATCTTTGGCTCTTCGCGATTTATTATCGAGCTACGATTATTAACCGCAGAGACGCAGAGTTCATAGAGACGTGAAATAGTCGTCTCCGTTCGTTCGTCCTCGGTGCGCGTCTAGTGAATCTGTGGCTTTATTATGATAGTGGCAAATGACCTATACAGAATAATTGATTCACCACACTATGTCAGCTTCACAACTTTATTCTTCTTTCTCATGCCCCATTAATTGATATGTCAAACGGAGGCGCGCCCCGCAGAAGAGCTAGCGGTGCATGCGAGGCGCCGCCGTATAAGGACGGAAACAAGTAGCAGATCCACACCTAAGTTGGATACTTATGCCCTTTGTCCCAGCAGCAGTGCCGAGGGGTATTACGGCAAATAATGTCAAAGGTTTCGGGACTACACCTAACGATAAACTTAAGAAAAACTGATATATGATGATGAGACATGAAAATTTCTGATGAGCGAAGATCCGGATAATTCAGAAAATAAGCAGAATCTAGAATTTATGCTTGTTTCAATGCTGGATAATGTATATTTCAAAATATTTACATGGTTTTTAACAATTTCAACCTCATTAATAACTCTCGGGTCTATAATAACTAAACAGTTGGATCAAAAATATATAATTATTTTATTGATTTTCTTATCAGTTCTTGTAACGCTTCTATTTGCACCCAGATTATTTCCACCTAGAATTCCTATCTTTGAATATCGTATGAAGTTCATGAATTATTATTTGAAAAAGTTTCTTAGAGAATCGAAAGATTCGGTTGTCTTCCTAAACATAGCATCTACGTGGTTTTCAAATATTGAAGATGAAATAAAATCGAAGATAGAGGGAAAAAACACGTTTCGTGTTGAATTCTTACTGCTAAAAAGAATAAGAATACCTAAGGAACAAAGTTACTTTGCCCTGCGAGAAAGAGATGAAGGATTGCCCCCGGGAGATTTAATGAAGAAATCTAATATTACATTATATTCGCTATTCAGATTTTTATTAAAATTAGCGGAAGAAAGACCAACACTTATTCATAATTTTAGGGTTAGAGAATATAAATTTATGCCCGTTATGTGTGAATACATTTTCGATGGTAAAAAGATAGTATTTGGTCCATATATCTCAAAGGACTGCAATTTTATTCCTCTATTTGAGATTAAAAAAAATTCCAAGAAACCAGGTTCTGGAATTTCATTGGCTTTTGGGCAAATCGAAGAGCATTATAGGATCCTTCGCGGTGATAAAGGTCTCCGTCAAAATGATTCTTATGTCCCATTTTTTTCATATTGGGATGGCGATAATAATAAGTCCATTCATAAATTCATAGAAAATAATACGCCACAAAGAATTGAAAGGGTTCTGGATAAGTATGATGATATTTATTTAAAATATTTACAAGGTGATGCTAGTCTTGTGTTAAGTGATGCTATCATAGAAGCACTAGGGGACTCAGAACTTGAAGCCAGGTTTGATGCGGTAATGCGTGATATTAATAGAAGAATAAACACGCCCAGCTATCAAGCTTAAATTCCAAATTAACATTTCATTCAATAATATTTTATGCCATCCATTCCAATCAGCCTTATGATCAAGTCCCAGATATCAAGACCGGGCCAGTTATCCTCACCTTAGTTAACTACGACCCGAAATGAGCTGAGTAGATTTCATCTTTGGGTGAGATCTTCACTTCTCTTCCGCACAGCTTTGCTCCAACAGAGGAGCAAACTTGGTGCCGTAGTAGATTATGCCCTTGTCACCCTCTTTTCCCAGGATGCGAAATACGGGCCGAACGCGCATGCCGATCTTCACTCCAGCCGAGCTGGAGACGATCTGACCGGTAATCTTGGGGCCCTCATCCAGTTGAATGATGGCCAGATTATAGGGCGTCAGCCTCTCGAAGTCCTCGGTTGCGTTATAGATGGTAGTATAGGTGATGATTGTGCCCGTCCCCTTGAAAGTGTACTCCTCCAAATGCGCCCCGCGACGACAGTTGGGGCAGAGGTTTCTAGGAGGAAAGAAGTATTCATTGCAGCAAGTGCAGTGTGTCCCGGAAAGATTGTATCTTTGCGGTATGCTTCTCCAGAATCTGGGCGCGTGGTTTGTCATCATCACCTCGTAAATATGTGGACCAGGGCCGTTCCGCCCGAACCGCCCACATTATGGGCCAAGCCCACCTGTGCATCATCCACCTGACGCTTGCCCGCCTTCCCGCGAAGCTGCAGGACGATCTCGTAGGCCTGCTTTATTCCTGTGGCGCCCACGGGATGGCCGCAGGCCTTCAGCCCTCCGGAGGTGTTGACGGGCAGGCAGCCGCTCAGGGCCGTCATACCATCCTGTGTGGCCTTGCCGCCCTGGCCCTTCTCCACAAATCCCAGGTCCTCAATGGCCAGTATCTCACCTATGGTAAAGCAGTCATGCACCTCGGCCACATCAACCGCTCGAGGCTCGATTCCTGCCTGGGTAAAGGCAGAGCGCCCGGCATGGACGGTGGCATCCAGGGTGGTCAGATCGCGACGATCATGCAAGGCCAGTGTATCGCTGGCCTGGGCACTGCCCACGATTTTTATGGGCTCTTCGGAAAACCTTCTCGCCATCTCTGTCGGGGCAAGCACTACTGCCGCCGCTCCATCGGAGATGGGCGAGCAGTCCAGGACATGCAGAGGGTCCGCCACCAGGGGAGATTTAAGCACATCATCAATCGTTATCTCCATGTGATACTGCGCTATGGGATTCATGCAGGCGTGGTGGTGATTTTTCACCGCCACCTGGGCCATCTGCTCCTCCGTTGTGCCATAGCGGCGCATGTGCAGCTTGGCCATCATGGCATAGAGCGCGGGGAAGGTAGCGCCAAAGAAACACTCCCATTCCCTGTCCGCCGCCGCGGCCAGCGCGTCGGCAGCGGTGCCTGTGGAGACATCGGTCATCTTTTCAACGCCCGCCGCGATGACAATATCGCTGTAGCCGCTGGCCACCGCCAGTACCGCCTGGCGTAGCGCCAGGCCCCCGGAGGCACAGGCCGCTTCCACGCGCGTGGATGGCACATGCAGGCGAGAGAGACCGGCGCAGTCGGCAATGAGCGCCCCGATGTGCTCCTGCTCGATGAACCGACCGCCGCTCATATTGCCCACGTAGAGAGCGTCGATCTGCTCGCCGGTGATCTCGGCATCCCCAATAGCCATTACACCGGCCTCCGCGATCATGTCGCGTAAAGAGACATCCCATCGCTCACCGAACTTGGTGCAGCCTACACCAATTATGGATACGGATCTCATATTCTCAGCTTGCCCTTATGCTTGGCATACATGGCATAATCAAGATACTCGGCCTCGCCGATATAGTCGCGAACGCTTGAAGCACCACAGCGGATCTCTTCAATCTTATCTTTCACACTTATGCTGAAGGCGTCGCTTCCCGCACCGGAGCCGAAGCTGGTCACAAATATGCGCTCACCGGGCTTTGCGATGTCTAAAGTGGCGGCAAGACCAATGAGGCAGGATGCAGAGTACGTGTTTCCGATGAGGGGCACAATCAACCCCGGCTCGATCTGCTTTTTGGAAAAGCCCAGCATCTTGGCCACGCGTACGGGAAACTTGCCATTGGGCTGGTGAAAGACGGCATAATCATAATCCTCGGGGGCGCTGCCCATACGTTCCAGAAGGCCTCGCGCGGCGCCCGTCACATGCTTGAAGTAGGCTGGCTCTCCCGTGAATCTTCCCCCGTGCTCCGGATAGGGCATGCCCTCCCGCCTCCAGAAATCAGGGGTGTCGGTTGTGAAAGAATAAGTGCCCTCGATCTCTGCAGCCACATCCCGGCTGCCGATTAAATACGCGGCTCCGCCAGCCGCGGCCGTATATTCCAGCATATCTCCCGGAGCGCCCTGGCTCACATCCGCGCCAATGGCCAGGCCCAGATCAATTAAATTGGAGCCGACAAGACCCAGGCACGCCTGGAGGGCTGCGGTGCCCGCTTTACAGGCAAACTCGAAGTCCGCAGCCGTAAAAGAGGATGAGGTGCATACGGCCTGACCCACGATGGTGGCAGTGGGCTTCACTGCATAAGGATGACTCTCCGAGCCGGCATAAATAGCACCTATCCTTTTCGGATCTATCCTCGCGCGCTGCAAGGCATTTCTTGCCGCCTCCACGGCGATGGTCACCGTATCCTCATCCAGATCGGGCACGGATTTCTCGAAGACGCGCAGACCCTCTGTAATCTCCTCTCCGTTCCCCCAAACCCTGGCAATCTCGTCCAGCCTTATACGAAATCGCGGGATATAGACCCCATAACTAACAATACCAGAGACCAAAAGATTTCACCCTTTGCTCAGAGCAATGGAGATCTCATCAACGGAAAAATGTGTCGTTATAAGAGGAATGTTCTCGACCTGTGCGATTTTGATGGCAATGGGATCAACTTCTGACGGCATTATCCCCTGCAAGACGACCGCGCCGGGCTTGAGGTTGCTGACCCGCACGGCCACCATGGGCGCTTTGCCGGAATGCACTCCAGTGAATATCAGGACGCGAGCAGTGCTGCGTCCGTAGATCTTCTGGAACTGGTCGGGAAGCATCTCAATGATGGCCTTCATGCTATCAATTACCGTATAGCCCCAGATAGTAATATCCGTGCGGCCGAAG
Source organism: Methanothrix sp. (assembly GCA_023229165.1). GTDB lineage: Archaea > Halobacteriota > Methanosarcinia > Methanotrichales > Methanotrichaceae > Methanothrix. The sequence goes on along the minus strand of JALNZQ010000012.1, from coordinate 11,322 downwards.
ATGACATCAGCATTCAGTTTTTCGACAATGGTCGCGAGGTGGATGGGATCCTGGTACTCGCAGACGCTGCAGATGGAGTCCAAGCCTAAAATGTCGCCCCACATGTTCTCGTAGGCGCGCAGAACATTGCAGCCGCGGCTCTCATCTATGCGCAAGAGCGCATCAATGATTTTGCTCACGATCATTATGCCGGGGGACTTTCGCCTGCCGCTCTCATAATCGGAGATCACGGAAGGAGACATGCCCATATGATTAGACAGGTCGGTCTGGGTTATGGCGAAGTTTCTGCGCCATTTCCTCAGGGTATCGCCTGGACTTTGGGAAAGGGTGATCTCTCCTGCGATCTTCTCAGCCAGTAATCCTCGTGCATTGGAGATCTCCCCACCATAATTCATAAAACAACAACTGGTCAAACTAGGATATAAATCTAGCGAAAATAATTCGGCATTCAACGTAAGAATAGCATCAATAATGAAGATCAAGAAACGAAGTGCGTCGACCGGGATTCGAACCCGGGTTGTAGGCTTGCTTCGCAGAGAATCAAAATCTGCCTGGAAGGCCCAAGTCATAACCACTAGACCATCGACGCCCGCCCCTTAGGTAGCACAGGTTGAACTTAACTGTTTCGATCCGAATCTCATCAGATACTTTGATATAAGGGAGAGAACGCGAAAACGATCCAGGAAGTAAGAATGAATGCTCTGATCATTGCCTTCTGGCTGATGCTGCCCGCATACATACCCAATAACTGCGCCGCACTCTTTGGCGGAGGCATGCCTCTGGATGGCGGCAGAATCTTCTCAGACGGCCAGCGCTTGCTTGGCGACGGCAAAACTTTTCGAGGAACCTTCGCGGGAACCGTCTGCGGCATTTCAGTAGGGCTTTTGCAAAACATGGTCGCTCCCTTTGTCGGCCTGCCCTCTTTTGGCAGCGGCTATGAGCAATTGTTCATTCTCCTGGCCCTCTCCCTGGGAGCGATGTTGGGGGATATCGTGGCGGCATTCTTCAAGCGCCGCATGGGCCTGCGACGCGGTGCGCCCCTTTTTATCATAGATCAGCTCGATTTTGTCATTGGAGCCTGGCTATTCACCCTACTCATAGCACCGGACTGGTTTATGCAGCATTTCACATTCACGATAATATTAATCGTGCTCATAATAACTCCCATCCTGCACCGGGTTACAAATATCATCGGCTACAGGATGGGGGCAAAGAGGGAGCCCTGGTAAGCCCACTATCGCTTTAAGCCTTACCGGAGTGCCCCTGCTCACTATTGCATCTCACTATTTCTGCAATTTTTCTCGTATATTTTCCATGTCGGCTATCGCGAAAGGTTTATAAGTTTAGGTAATTGATACCGAGAGCGTCATAGCCAATTTTATCCTGAAACAGCATGAAATTGGTGAAATGAAAAGGAGGAGGAATAAATGGACGCATTTGGCATGGGACTCGTAGCTGCTATGGGTGCCCTTGCGACAGTTGCGGGTGCTTCTGAGGATATCGACTCGGATATAGGCTCTCAAAGCAACCCCAACTCGCAAGTTCAATTGGCTGCCCAGGTCGGAAATCCCCATAGGATTTACAATAAGGCCATTGCAGGCGAGCCGCCATCGAACGCTCTGTGGTGCACAACCGCAGCCATCATGGCTTATGTGCTTATCGAAGGCTATCATATGCCCTTGCTCTTTGCAGCAGCCGCTGGCGCATCATTGGCCGCTCTGTTCGACGGTGTAATGTCCGTGAGCGCCTACCTAGGTAGGAACGCCAGCCAGGCCAGATTCAATCAGTGGATCTACCTGGATATCATAAGGTATACTACGCCTTCCATCATGGCACATGTATGGATTACATCATTCTGTATCGTATTGATTGCTATAATGCAAGTTTATATTTTAACGCCTCATCATCCCTTCCCGATTCCCGTCATCGCCCTGGTTTGGGGATTGACAGTCGGTGCTATCGGGTCGTCAGTGGGTGATATTCACTATGGTGGTGAGCGTGAGTTCCAGTGGAGGTTGTTCGGACAGGGCCTGAACACCATGCTTTCCGGACAGATTGTGAGGAAGGCAGAAGCTGGTCTGCGAAACTCCATAGACAACGCCTGGTTCTGCGCCAAGTTCGGCGGACCGGCCACGGGAATGGGCTTCGGCTTGACCGTTTTCCTGGACAACTGGAGAACAACAGTCTTCGACCCAATCACCCAGGCAGGCGCTGCCATTGCTATGGGCGTGTTCTTTGTAATAGTGATGAACCTGTACAACTTCTACTGTGAGGTTTCTGCTCGGAGAAAGTACGGGCCGTATCCAGGATACAAGGGGGATATAGCTGCATGAACTTCGATGCTAATACTATTATATATCTCTTAGAGATCATCGTGGGAGGGCTATTGGTTGGCATTGGAGTTCACTTCGTGCCCGTGGGCGGCGCGCCCGCAGCCATGGCCCAGGCCACTGGTATCGGAACTGGTACGGTGCAACTGGCCGCAGGATCAGGTCTTACCGGTCTCTTGTCGGCCGGCCTGATGATGCATGCCATGAGCCTGAGCCCGACCTTTGCCCAAGACGGCTACAGCATCTGGCCGATTCTTCTCACCGGAGCCGTGGGTGCCATGATCATGATGGATGCCACGATGCTTACAGGTAGCTGGATCTATGCTTATGCAGTAGGTGCGCCTTTCGCATCAGCGAAGGTTAACTATGATCCAATCACCATGTTCTCCCAGCCGCCTTATGTCGCTCCCGGCACAGTCGGACAGGGCATTCCCACCGTCTGCTTTGTGAGCGGAACCATTGGTGCGGCCATGGGTGGACTCGGCGGTGCTTTGATCTACTTCCCGCTCGTGCTCATCAACGGCAATCCAGCCATGAGCGCCATCTTCGCTATCGGCATATTCATGGTGGATGCAGTGCTCGCTTCCTGGAACATTCAGGGAACCATCGAGGGCTTCCATGATCCCAAGTTCAAGAAGTGGCCCAAGGCCTTCAAAGCCTGTCTTATCTCCACGGCTATCCTGGCAGTAGTGGCGGTACTGATTACACCCCTGGTTGGAGGTGTCTAAAATGGCAGAAACCGTTAAGGGGTTTAAGATTGATCCCAAGAAGCTCAGGATATACGGTCTGGTTGGCTCGGTTGTGGGCATATATCTGGCCTATATCTTGAACAGCGTCACCGGAACCAACATATTCTCCTTCGTGGGAGCCTTGGCCGCTCTTTTCAGCGTGGTTTGGGGCGCCAACGCAGTTAGAAGGGTATGCGCCTATGGTATCGGTACTGGTGTGCCTTCTATCGGAATGCTCTCATTAGGAATGGGAGTAGTCGCCGTTCTGTTCGGCCTGAGCATTGCAGAACAGATGGGCATAGGATTGCTGGGCGTTATCATTGCCCTTGTTTACTCGCTGATCTTCGGCTATGTAGTAGGGCTTATCGCCAATAGGGTTATGGGCTTTAACATCCCCGTCATGGAGGAAGGCTTAACCGACCTCTCCGGCGCAGGAACTCTGGCCATATTGGGCTGGTCCTTTGCCATATCCGGATCTCTGGGCTATGCCGATATTGTCCACAGCGTCATCAACACAGGCTTCCTGGCGATTATCTTCATCTGCGGCGGCTTGGCAATATTGCATCCATTCAACGCCAATCTTGGCCCGGATGAGACGCAGGACAGAACCCTGATAAACGGCGTCATGGTCGGTGGCTTGTCAACCGTAGCCACAGGCGTTTGCGCGCTGATGACACTGGGCCTTGCCGCAGGCATGGTGCAGATCGTAGTGGGCTTTGCCGTCTGGTATTACTTCTTTGTGTGGTTCTTCAGGCTGGCAAAGAGAGATGCCTCTGCAGTGGTCGGAACTGGGCTTCTGCCGCCAACGGTGCAATGAGGAGGTCTAGGAAATGGGAATTGTTAGAATATCATCGGAACTGGGCCTGTCATTCGATCCACTAAAGGGAATAGTCGCAGAGGAAAGAGACGACGTTATTCAGTACTCGCTCGATCCAATCTACCCAATGGTGGAGAGACTGGACCATATTGCGGATGACCTTGTGAACCAGTTGGCACCGGACGCCGAGCTTATGGAGTCCTATGCCAACAGGGGCAAGGCATCCTACAACGCTGGCCTGTACACCAATATCTGGATGGGCTTTATCATCGGCCTGGTAGTGGCCTTTGTCATCCTCATCAGCACGCTCTTCACCAGCGAGGATGGACTGAATATAATCAAGACAGCAATGGGAGGTGCCTGAAATGGCACTCAAGAAGAAGCCATCTGAGCCTTGGCCGCTCATCACCGGCGAGTATGAGGCAGGAAATCCGGAAAACCCAGTAGCTGTCTGTACCTGTGGATCTCACATAAAGGGTTCGGAACTCCTGGCCGCCGGAGCAGCCCTGGCAGGACCGTGCAAGACTGAGAACATCGGCATTGAGAAGATGGTGGCAAACCTCGTCTCCAACCCCAACATCAGGTACCTGATCATCACGGGAATGGAGGTCAAAGAACACATCACAGGTCAGGCCGTTGGAGCCTTCCTCAAAGACGGCATAGATAAGGAAGGAAGAATTGTAGGTGCCAAGGGAGCCATTCCCTTCATCCAGAACCTGAATGAAGAGTCCATTGAGAGGGTCAAACAGCAGGTTGAGCCCATCATGATGATGGACACCGAGGACATGGGTGCCATCAAGGCCAAGATTGCGGAGCTGGTCTCCAAGGATCCGGGTGCCTTAGATGTCGAGCCCATGAGAATCGAGATCAAAGAGGGTGGAGAGGAAGAGGCAGTGACCGGCCCCAGACCCATGGCCGCAGAGGCTGCGGATATTCTGGGAAGAATGAGGTTGATGGATGCCGCAGTCACCAATGACGGTCTCCTCAACAAGTTCCAGGCAGGCATCTATGCAGGCAAGATAGAAGGCGTAGCCCTGGGCATGACGGTCGTTTTGGTCCTCTTTGGTATAATCCTTAGAATGGTAGGAGGGCAGTAAGATGGCTGAAGAACAAGAGGTAATCTACGGCCAGGGCATCCCCAAGGTCATTGATCCAAGGATACCGCCGTTCCAGGACATGGTGGATGACATCAAGTACAAAGCCCAGCTCCTGGCCAGGGAGACGAAGCTCTCCTCGGGAGTCATGGCAACCGTTTCCATGGGATTTGCCATCGGTTTCGTCCTGGCAATATTGCTGATGATCGGGCCGTTCTTCGTATTCCAAGGGGGACTGTGAGCTATGGCGAATGAAGGACGAGAAGCGGTTCCGGTAGCCGTGGTTGATAAGGAACAGTTCAATGAGATCATGGCAAGGCTGGATAGGATCGATGAGAAGATTGAGTTCTACTCAGGCGAGAAGTTCCTGCGCGCCGGCAAGGCCGTTGGCAGGGATCTTGGTACAGCCTATGGAGTTTGCGCTGGGTTGATCATAATGTTGGCGTATATACTGTTCGTATATGCCGGCCACTGGACAAGGGTGATTTAAGTGTTTAGGTTTGATAGAAAGCAAGAGGCCTTCGATTTCGGCAAGTTCAAGGTAGGAGGCCAGCCTGGAGAGTACGCCACATGCTGCATAGGCACCATGTTCTATGCCAGGCACAAGATTGTCTCCGATCCGGAGCATGGAGTATTTGACGCGGCAGCCGCGGAGAGGCTCTGGAATGCACAGGTTGAGATGAGCGACGTCACAGGAAACTCCTGCATGAACCAGATCGTCGCAGAGAGCAACGAGGCCATGAAGAAGGAGATCGATTGGTTCGTGAAGATATCCGATTACCCGTTCCTCATCGACTCCTCTGCACCAGAGGTTCGCGCGTTTGGCGTCAAGTACGCCTCTGAGATCGGCGTAGCTGACAGGGCCATTCACAACTCCATCAACGCCTCTATCACACCGGAGGAGCTGCAGGCTGTCAAGGAGAGCGACCTTGATTCCGCGATCATCCTGACCTTCAATGCCATGCAGAAGGGAACCCAGGGCAAGATGGACATGCTGACAAAGGCTGCCGGTGGCGCCAAGAAGAGCTTGCTGGATTACGCCAAAGAGTGCGGAATCACCAGGCCGCTCATCGATGTCGCAGCCATGCCGCTTGGAGCCGGCTCCGGCGCAACCTATCGCGCTGTCATTGCCGTCAAGGCCATGCACGGCCTGCCGGTAGGCGCAGGATTCCACAACGGTGCCTCTGCTTGGGACTGGATGAAGAAGTGGAAGAAGCAGCACAAGGAGGCGTTCTCTCCTGTTGATATCGGCTCCAATCTGGTGGCCGGAATCGTAGGTGCTGACTACTACCTCTACGGGCCCATCGAAAACGCCCCCATGATCTTCCCGGCTGCGGCCATGGTGGATATCATGAAGGCGGAGTCGGCTGAGGAGCTGGGGCTGAAAGTTCTGGCTGAAAAGCATCCTAAGAATACGACTCTGTAAGTCGTGTTCTTTTTTCTTTTTTCGAGGATTTTCTATTGCCGCGCGTTCTCATCAAGACCGTTTTTCATAATACCAGATTCAAATGCCAGAGATGCAACACCTGCTGCCACCACAAGAGGCCGGAGGATTTCGGTGATCTAGTCCCTCTGGAAAGGCTCAAGGAGTTCTGGGAGAAGTCGAATCTGATCTATTTGACTGCACAAGATATCAAGAATATCTGTCGCGAAACTGGCCTTGATCCTTCAGATTTTGTGGATACGCTTTACCGATATGATGGAAAATTAGTTCGCGTTGATGATTCTGGAAAGAGAATAGTCCTGGATTTTCCGGTCTTGAAAAGCAAGGCTGATACTACCTGCGTCTTTTTTAATAACGGCTGCACGATTTACTCCATCCGGCCAAAAGCCTGCCGCCTCTTTCCCTTTCGTGTGGAGGAGGAGACCACACCACTAGGTGACATAATATTAAACATATCATGCAATAGGAGCTGCCCAGGAACAGGAAATGGAAAGATCGCAGACAAGAAGCTTCTGGAGAAACTGGTTTCCGATCAGTTTCAGGAGAGAAGCGAGGCCATCGCGACGGAGGTCCGAATTTTGGCGCAGGATGGCAAGATTTCAAGTGATGCCAGGATATATCGCAGCCACCCCGGCCGAAGAACCCAGAGCAAATCTACCTGATTGGCTTTAGGAAAGTTTTTCTCCTAAAGAGATCTATAGGAAGCGCGGCATGGGTTATCCCAGCGCCATGATTTGGGAGGTGAGATTCATGACAGTTGTAAAGAGCGATGCTATGTTGCAGCACGAAAAGACGATCGCAGAGGTGGTGGCTCACAGGCCGAAGCGCAGTAACGATCAAGTGATGCATATTGAGTGGAGAAATTTATTACTGGCCGCGGCTGCAGTTCTAGTAGTGGTAATAGCAGCAACGTCCATTTGAAGAGACTTAATGGCCGGCCATCAGGCCTGCCATCCGGCTTTCATTTACTTTTTTGTATATTTAGATAGGCGCTCATTCAGGAAACCAGCTACACCTTCGGGATAATAGACTTCCAAACAATCCAGTTCCGCCATCTTTCGTGGATCAATGGGGTAGGGCTTGAGATATTCCTTGAAACGGTTATGGTCCTCCTTCGAATTTATATTTGCATTGACCAGGGGAAGCTTCAGGTCGAGAACTTGTTCCGGTTTAAGGCCAATGCATTTCAGTTTTATATCTATTGGCCCGGCCCTGGCTATATCCGTTGCCATATCGCTGCAAAAAAATGCGCCGCTGGGACTTAGGTCAACCAGGCAGAGTATGATAGTCGGATGGCGGCTGCGCTGGCACAGGGCAGAAATTGCCTCCACTGATGCCCTGCCGTTTACTGAGACCAGAGCGGCGCCGTGCTTCTGGCAGATGGGATAAAGCAGCGGATTTAAGGAGGACTTTGCGACCCAAACCTCCAGAAAATAGGACCGCTCCCAACTGATATCCGGCAGAAATATTTGCTCTCCGCCCGTCTCCTCCAGTATGGCGTCAGCAGGAATGAATCCTAACCTTCTTGCCTTGCTCATCCATTTAGGAAGCTTCTCGCCATCGCTCTCATGGTATGGCCTCGTGATTCTGATTTCTCCCACGAATCCACCGCAAATGGGATAATCTGAGGCCTTCATCTGCAGCGCGTGGTAAAATAATCCTCGCAGCGTGGTTCTTGATCGGCCTGTGTTCTTCACAAAATCCTGATATGCGCTCGCTACCCATCTGGATTTTGTTCTATCTGTCTCCGTGTATACAAATGCCTCAGTCATATCTGAATTTCCCAAAGTCTTTGAGATGGTAGGCATAGTATTTAGAGCAGAATGTATCTGCAAGGATACCTGCAAAATGCGGGCGGCTTTGGTCATACTAAACAAATGGGAGCCACAAAGTTTATGTGGGATGCAGTTGGAAGACTTTCCGCCTAATGTATTCATTGCCAAAAAGGAGGTGGAAACATAACGGATCAATTGATCGCCGTAATAGTACTTGGCATTTTAACAGTCGCACTGCCATATGTATTAAATAAGTGGTCTGATGGCAGAGCGGGAGTCAGGTAAATCTTAAAATGATCCTACGATCCTGGCATTAGCTAGGATCGCGGTTATTATTACCACATTTTGCATTTTTTGCAATGAGCGCACTAGGTGTTTCTGTAGAAGTTATCCTTCACCGCCTCGGGTGGGGATGTCTTAGCATTTGAAGGCTCGGTTTGTCATCATCATTCCCAAGCAGACCTATGTTTCACTTTCCATCCTAATGGCCCCCTGCATCAATTAGGGCCCGAATCCAAGCGCACTAATCACGCCGTCAATTATCGACCAACAATTGGTTTACAGCAAAAGCTTTATAGTTCGTCAACCGTGCATGAAAGGTAAAGTTTACAATTTGCGAGACATGACATATGGATCAGGCTGCAGTTATAATAGTAATATATTTGCTGGCGATTCTTGCCATAGGCTCTTGGAGGATCCGCCTGAAAGGACTGGAGGATTTCCACCTGGCAGGACGGAGAATAAAACTGGCACTTCTTACAGGCACATTCTGTGCCAGCATCATTGGCGCTTCGGCAACTCTTGGCATGGCGGGCCTGGGATTTAGCAAAGGCCTGCCTGGTGCATGGTGGATGCTCTCCGGTACGGCTGGATTGCTGGTATTGGCGACATTTTTTGCCAAGAAAATAAGAGCTACCGGATGCTACACCCTGCCCGAACTGGTGGGCTCCTTTTATGGAGAGCGAGCAAGGTTTGTCGCCTCCGTCCTCATTGTTATCTCCTGGGTGGGAGTCATTGCCGTTCAGATTGTGGCCTGCGGCAAGGTGCTGGGAGCAGTATTTGGAGGAAACGAGACACTATTCATGGCAGCATGCACGACCGCATTCATACTCTACACAGCCCACGGAGGGCAAAGCTCGGTGATAAGGACGGACCTGGTGCAGCTCATGATAATACTAGCGGGAATGATAGTCCTGTTTTCCAAAGCTTTAGAGGTTACAGGACCCAGCTTGCTTTTTCACCAGAGCTTCCCCACTTCAGCCGAGATGGGCGGCTGGGATGTACTTTCCATGCTGCTGGTTGTCGGCTCGGCATATCTGATCGGACCGGATATGTACTCGCGTTTGCTCTCTGCCCATAGCCCCAGAGAGGCAAAGATATCAGCCGCGATCGCAGCCGTCATACTCATTCCCCTGGCCTTTCTGATTGCATTCCTGGGCATCTTCGCCCGGTCGCTTTACCCGACAGCATCACCTGAGCAAGCGATTCCAGTAATGCTGACGGGACTGCTATCGCCCGGCTTTGAAGGCCTGGTGGCAGCAGCTCTCTTAGCGGCATTCATGTCCTCAGCAGACACTAGTCTGATGACAGCTACTTCCATCTTAACTCTGGATATTTACAGAAAGGCAAGTCCAGCTTCAAGTGATGAAAAACTGATGGCCATGTCGAGGCTTTTTGTGTTAATCATAGGCCTTTTGGCTTTGGCATTAGCAGTCTCAATGCCGGGCATTATAAAGACACTGCTTATCGCATATACAGTCTTTACCAGCGGTCTGATCTTGCCGGTTGTTGCTGGATTTTATAGGGACCGGCTGGGCCTTACGCCTTCCGGGGCACTGGCAGCTCTGATTGGTGGCGGATTAACTGCAGTCTTCCTGGGCCTGACATATCCTCTGCTAGGCATGGCGGTCTCCGCCGTATTTCTGTTCGGAGTAAGCTGGTTGGAGAGACAGTATGCGAAGCTGGGATGCCGGAACGCAATATTACAAAAGCCATTTTGATATCAATTCTGCTCATTTTTAAAAAAGATTTAAGAGGTGGGTCCTCTCGGCCATTCTCCTTTCAAGTTACATCGATTGAGCAAAAACTACAACGACCACAAAGAGCGCAGTCAGCACAGCTATGATGTTCACTGCCTCCGGCCTTTTGACTCCATATGCTTTTGGATGTTTTGACTTATTGCTATAAATCACTTCAGTACCTCGCTCATATTGCATCATTTGATCTGTTATCCCAGTAACCGACATTTGATTCACCTCAGTCTTGTAGCCTATTCTAAATCCTCTTTCCACCTATTTTACCTTTTTGGCACGATCCTGAAAATACGTTATTCCATTAAGGGAAAAAGGTAAATAGCCATTAATACATTACAAAAGGTAGGTGATAAAGAAATGGATTCTCGCCTAATTGGCCCGACCGCGCTATTTGTTATTGGGATCGTCGTGATGTTCATTTCTGGTGGCGGTAAGATGTTCCTGGCCGGAGGGGATGCTTTAGTTGCCCTTGCTGGCATAGGTTTTATGATTATTAATAATAAACCTTCAAGCGCTGTGACTTCGAAGGCCTCTGAAACATGAATTAGAAGAGGAGCAATATCAGACCGGTATGGGAAACAAGTCATTTTAGAAAGAAGAAAAAATTACCAAAAAGGAGTGTGAGAGATAATATGAAGCTAGGTAAACTAGAAATGGGTGTTTACCCTCTTTGGATAGGACTATTGCTGCTTGTTATCATCGTATTGATCCTATCTGGTTTTTGAGGACGATATTGATAGATGAGCACAAATTTTTTTAGGTGAATTTTAGCATAATAATTTCAGGAGTAACGATTCGAACAGATACCAGTTACGTCGAATTAGTAGAGATAAAAAGTGGTGAGAGACTTTGACAAAAGGAATGCGAGATGCTCTAATATTAGCTCTAATGGTGGCCGCGTGTATCGCTTGGTGGTGGGTAATGATCAGGCCGTGATGAATTCCTATTAACCCACAGGATTTTGCTTTCCAATAAATACAATTTATAAAGCCTCGTAAAAAATTTGAGGCGATTAAGAATCTACGCCAGTAGTCTTAAAAAGACCGAGGAAAACTTTGGCAAGGCAGAGAGCTATAGAGCGGATACTTAATGAAGGACGAA
>JALNZQ010000177.1:3953-5671 GCA_023229165.1 Methanothrix sp. | reverse complement strand
GTCAAGGATATTCTTAAAAAGGAATTTCTTTCGAATCAGGCTGTATATAGTGCAGCTATAGCTACGGGCTAAAAGGTTTTATATACTTTTATATAAAATTCACAACTATATTATATAATTGATTTTGTATCTTTTTTATGATATAATTATAGGAGAAGTTTATGGCTAAATTAAAAGAGTTGTTAAATCGTTTATCGTTGAATAAGTTATTTATAAGTTTTAAAGATAGTAAGCCATATACAGTAGAAGAGCTTATAAATAATTTGAGTGAAAAAGAGAGTGATTTAGAATGTGAGATGGAATATATAAGTGGTACTTGCAATGTAAGAATATTTAATAATAATGAAGATTTATTTTTAAGTATTGGAGAATTAAATGATTTTTTCTGATTTATATAAAAAAGAGAGATAATTTTGAGATATATAGGTGGTAAATATAGGATTCGTAAACAATTAATAGATTATTTATTAAATTATATTCAATATACTGATTGTTTTGTAGAACCTTTTGTTGGTTCTGCTAATATAACATTAAGTTTATTTGAAGATAATCCTTTATTTGCTCCATCTAAAATTATAATAAATGATTTTCATACTGATTTAGCTATGATGTGGCAAGCCATACTTAATGGTTGGGAGCCTCCATCTATTTTTACAGAAGAAGAGTATGAATCTTTAAGAAATGCTGAATCTTCAGCATTAAGAGGGTTTGTTGGTCATGGTTGTAGCTTTGGTGGTATATGGTTTAGTAAGTTTGCTAAGACTAAAGATGGTAGAAATTATTGTTTAAATGCTAAAAATAGTATTATGAAAGTAGGAGAGTTATTAAAGGGTATAGAAGAAGTAGAGGTATATAATTTGAGTTATGAACAAGTGCCTATTCCTAATGGTGCTTTGATTTATAATGATCCTCCATACAAAGATACTTGCAAACCTGGTGCAGGCAATGATTTTGACCATGAGAAATTTTGGCAGTGGGTAAGAGAATTATCTAATAAATGTCAAGTGTTTACTAGTGAATATTCTGCTCCTGAAGATTTTGAGTGTGTATTAGAGATTAATGTTGAGCTAGATATGAATAGGGCAAAGAGAGTGGAAAGGTTATTTAAATATAAAGGAATATAAAATATGTTTAATATAAGTTTTGTTGCTATTATAGTTTTTATTTATTTAAGTATATTATAGACAAAAAAATGGTACTTATGTTGTTGATTATTTATCCTCTGAAATAATAATAGAAAAAAATAAGAAAATCCTTCCTCAAAGAGTTCATTTTTATAATATCAAAGATAGAATTAATGCTCTATTAGATTAAAATTGTTGCTTTTTTACTGTTTTTTTGACATATTAATGGTATGAGAGTATATAAAGCAAAAATAGAAGATATCCCTAAAATTAAGTATATATATCGTTCTTTTGACGTTGCTGGTTGGGGATTTAAAATTTATTCAGCAACCAATTATATAAAAGAACATATTTCTAATGGCACCTGTTATATTATTAAAGAAAAAAATAATATAGCTGGTGCTATTTGTTTAAATATTAGATATCGTATTTGTGAAATACAAACATTAGCTATTCAAAAGAGGATGAGAGGTAATGGTATAAAATGAATTCACTTAATTTATATTAAAATATATAATTTTATATAAATTAAATCGATATTTTTAAAATTTTAATAAATTAGATAATATTATGAAACTATCAGATTATGCTAAA